>CAZLMV010000127.1:0-6329 GCA_964560625.1 uncultured Bacteroides sp.
AGGGCAAGCGCGTCCACCTCGATTCCGTCAAGACCATTGCCGACGGCATTGCCGTGAAAGAACCCGGCGAAAACACCTTTAACCTTATCAGCCAGTATGTTGACGAGGTGGTAACCGTCAGCGAAGACGAAATCGCCGCCGCCATTCTGACCCTCATGGAGCAGAAAAAGCTTGTCAGCGAAGGCGCCGGCGCCGTCAGCGTGGCCGCCGCAATGTTTAATAAGGTGCCCATCAAGGGCAAAAACGTGGTCTGCGTGGTTTCCGGCGGCAACATCGACGTGACGGCCCACAATCGCGCCGTGCGTCGCGGCCTCGTCAAGAGCGGACGCGACTGCTCCTTGGTCATCGACCTGCCCGATAAGCCCGGCCAGCTCAGCGGCGTGCTCAACATCATCGCCGAGCGCGGCGGCAACGTCGTTTCCGTGGTCCACGAGCGCAATGCCGAGGATACCGACGTCAATGCCTGCATGCTCCATGCCGAAATTGAAACCCGTAATCACGAACACATCGCCGAAATCAAAAAGGCACTCAAGGAGGCCGGTTACAAAATCGTCAAATGAACGATTATCGCGAACTGCGCCTTAACGTGAACCCTTGCAGCGAGGACGCCACCGACGTCCTCGCTGCCCTGCTTGCCGATGCCGGCTATGAATCCTTCGTGCCCGATGCCGAGGGGCTGACGGCTTATATCAAGGCCGAGCTCTTTGATGAAGCGGCCCTCGATGCTGCCCTGACCCTCTTCCCGTTTGAGGCGGAAATCACCCGCACGTCCGTCCTCGTTGAAGGTCAGGACTGGAATTCGGAGTGGGAAAAGAATTATTTCAAACCGATCGTGGTGGGCGAGCGCTGCGTGATTCACTCATCGTTTCATCGCGACGTCCCCGCCGCCGAATTTGACATCGTCATTGACCCGAAAATGGCCTTCGGCACCGGCCATCACGCCACTACCTCGCAGGTAATCAGCGCGTTGCTCGACATTGACGAATCCGGCCTCTCCGTCATCGACATGGGCACCGGCACCGGCATCCTCGCCATTCTCTGCTCCATGCGCGGCGCCGCCGAAGTCAACGGCATTGAAATCGACCCCGGAGCCTACGAAAACGCCTTGGAAAACGTCGCCCTCAATGGCCAGTCGGACCACGTCACCCTCCATTGCGGCGACGCCTCCGTGCTCCCTACCCTCCCCAAGGCCGACCTCTTCATTGCCAACATCAACCGCAACATCATCACGGCCGACCTCCCCGCCTACGTAGCCTCCCTGCGCCCCGGAGCCACGATGCTCCTCAGCGGATTCTATGAGGCTGACATTCCGGTGATTATGCAGGTCGCCGCCCCCTTAGGTCTGACCGAGGTGAGCCACTCCGTGCTCAACGATTGGACCTGCCTCAAACTCCAATTTAACCCCTAAAACCCCCATCCCCCGAAAATATGCACTCCAGACAAGAAAAAATCGAAGCCCTTGGCCGCGTAATCGACGTCCTTGACCGCCTGCGCACCGACTGCCCCTGGGACCGCGTGCAAACCAACCTCTCCCTCCGCCCCAACACCATCGAAGAGGTCTATGAGTTGGCCGACGCACTGATTGCCGAAGACGACGCCAACATCCGCAAAGAGCTCGGCGACGTGCTCCTCCACGTGCTTTTCTACTCCAAAATCGGCGAAGAAAAAGAGGCTTTCGACATTGTCGACGTCTGCGATGCCCTCAACGCCAAACTCATCTATCGCCATCCCCACGTGTTTGGCGAAGTGAAGGCCGACGATGCCGAAACCGTGCTCGACAACTGGGAAGCCCTGAAACTCAAGGAGAAAGACGGCAATAAAACCGTGCTCGGCGGAGTCCCCGCCTCCCTCCCCGCGCTGATTAAGGCCTTCCGCGTCCAGGAGAAGGCCGCCCACGTGGGCTTCGACTGGGAAAATCGCGAAGACGTCTGGGATAAACTCCTCGAGGAATTGGCCGAATTCCGCGCCGAGGCCATTTGCGGCGACAAAGACGCCATGGAGGCCGAGATGGGCGACATTTTCTTCGCCTTAGTCAATGCCGCGCGCCTTTATGACATCAACCCGGAAAATGCCCTCGAACGCACCAACCGCAAGTTCATCTCCCGCTTTAACCACGTGGAAAGTCGCGCTAAAGAGCAGGGTCTCAGCCTCAAAGAGATGACCCTCGCGCAGATGGACAAGTATTGGAACGAGGCCAAAAAACTCGAGAAAGGAAACGAAGATGCGTAACGGACTCTTCTTTGCAGCCATATTGCTGCTCTTCGGAGTGGCCGTGGCCCAGACCAATTTAGGCCAAAAAAAGACGGCGGACCACACCATGACCATCCAAGTGGACAGCATTAGCTGCCGCGAGGACCTGAGCCGCGTCTACTGCAAAGCCCTCGGCCGGCCTCACACTTCTAACCGCATTGACGGAGTCCTGCTCAACGGCAAAATCGTGGCCACCGACATTGACCCCATCTACTTCGAGCGCGCCTTCCAGTTTGAAGACGAAGGCGAAATTCTCCTCGAAATAGACTTCCCCGCCCTGAAAACCAAGCCCTCGCAGTTCTATATGGATTTCAAAACCCCTTATGGCAACGTGCGCGGCTCTTACTCCGCCCCCGCTAAGAAATGATTCTGTGTATCACTGAGAAACCGTCTGTGGCCCAAGATATTGCCGCAATTCTCGGAGCCTCCACCCGTCGCGATGGCTTCTGGGAGGGCAATAACTATAAGATTACCTGGACCTTCGGTCATCTCTGTGAGCTCAAAGAACCGAATGATTACACTCCCCTGTGGAAGCGATGGAGCCTCGGCGCCCTGCCGATGATTCCGCCGCGATTCAGCATCAAACTGAAAAAAGACAAGGGCATAGAGCATCAGTTTGCCATCATCAAGCAGTTAGTCAGCGAGGCCTCCGAGGTGATTAACTGCGGTGATGCCGGCCAGGAGGGCGAGTTGATTCAGCGCTGGGTGCTCCAGTTGGCCGAATGTAAAGTCCCCGTGAAAAGGCTCTGGATCTCATCGCTGACCGACGACGCTATCCGCCAGGGTCTCAGCTCCTTAAAGCCGGCGGCTGACTTCAATAATCTCTATCTCGCGGGCCTGAGCCGCGCCGCCGGCGACTGGCTCTTAGGCATGAACGCCACGCGCCTCTACTCGCTGAAATATTCCGAGCCGGGGAAGGTGTTGAGCATTGGCCGCGTGCAAACCCCCACCCTCGCGCTGATAGTCAAGCGCCAGCGCGAAATCCGCGACTTCAAGCCCGAGGATTTCTGGGAACTGAAAACCGTGTATCGCGACGTCACATTCGCCTCAACCAAAGGACGTTACGCCTCCGAGGCCGACGCCGCTAAAATCCTCGAGGAAATCAAGCCGCTGCCGCTGACCGTCACCTCCGTGCAGAAAAAAGCCGGCAAGGAAGCTCCGCAGCGTCTCTTTGACCTGACTTCCCTCCAGGTGGAGTGCAACAAGCGCTGGGGTTGGACCGCCGACCGCACCCTCCAGCTCATCCAGTCGCTCTACGAAAAGAAAGTGACCACCTATCCGCGCGTCGACACCACCTATCTGCCCGACGACGTCTACCCCAAAATCCCGGATATCCTCCGCAAAATGACCCCTTACGCGCCCCAAACGGCCCCACTGCTCGCCCCCGGCGCGAAAATCCCCAAGAGCAAAAACGTCTTCGACAATTCCAAAGTCACTGACCACCACGCCATTATCCCCACCGGCGAGTCGCCCCGAATGCTTGACGGCGATGAACGTCACATGTATCACCTCATCGCCCTGAGATTCATCGCCGCGTTTTATCCTGACTGTCAGTTTGAAACGACCACGGTACTCGCCAAAGTGGCCTCCTACGAATTCAAAGCCACCGGCAAGGTCATCACCAAACCGGGTTGGCGCGAGCTCTTCAAGTCTGACAAGGATGAAAAATCCGACTCCGACAAGATCCTGCCCCCCTTCACCGAAGGCGAATCCGGCCCCCACGAGCCCGCCCTCTCCAAGGGTCAGACCTCTCCGCCGAAGCCTTACACCGAGGGCACCCTGCTGCGCGCCATGGAAAGCGCCGGCAAGACCGTCGACGACGAAGCCCTACGCGAGGCAATGAAGGAAAACGGCATAGGCCGCCCGTCAACCCGCGCGGCTATCATCGAAACCCTTTTCCGCCGCCATTACATTGCCCGCGAAAGGAAAAACATCGTGGCCACCGAGGCCGGCGAAGCACTCATCGAACTCATTGAAATCGAACTCCTTAAGAGCGCCAAACTGACCGGTCTCTGGGAAAACAAGCTCCGCCGAATTGAGCGCGGAACCTACTCCGCCGCCGAGTTTATGCAGGAGCTCAAGGAGATGATTTCTGACATTGTCCTTAAGGTGCTCAGCGATAATTCAAATCGCCGAATCAACATCGTTGATGACCATAAGCCCGCCCCCAAAAGCGCCAAAGAGCCGAAGGAAAAGAAGCCTCGCGCCCCGCGCCTGAAGTCCATTGAAGAGATTCCCTGCCCCACCTGCGGCTCCGGTCATCTCATCAAGGGGCGCACCGCCTATGGCTGCTCCCGCTTCCGCGAAGGCTGCTCCCTGCGCCTGCCCTTTGAGCAATTTCCCGCCGACTTAACCCCCGCGAAACTTCGCGACAAAATTTCCCGTAAACCGAAATGATTCAGTGGATTATCGTAGCCCTTATCCTTGCGGCATGTCTGCTCTGGATTATCCGCAAGGTCCTCTGCCGTAAGAAACGCGGCGGGTGCGATTGCTGCGACTCCACTTCCTGTCCACTCCGTAAACCTAATCACCAATGAAAAAACTCCTAACCTCCAAGTCCTGGTATCCATGGCTCGTCGTCGCCCTGCTCTGGGTCGTCGCTCTCCTTAATTATATGGACCGCCAGATGCTCAGCACCATGCGAGAATCCATGGCCGTCGACATCTCCGCACTGGAAAGCACCGTCAATTTCGGCAAGATCATGGCCGTGTTCATGTGGATCTACGGATTCATGAGCCCGGTCAGCGGCATCGTGGCTGACCGTGTGAACCGCAAGTGGCTCATTGTCGGCTCATTAGCCGTGTGGTCCACCGTGACCCTCCTGATGGGCTATGCCAAGACCTACGAGCAAGTCTACTGGCTCCGCGCCGCCATGGGCATCTCCGAGGCCCTTTACATCCCCGCGGCCCTCTCGCTCATCGCCGACTATTTCACCGGCAAGCAGCTCTCCTTAGCCATCGGTATCCACATGACCGGCCTCTACATGGGCCAGGCCATCGGCGGGTTCGGCGCCTTCGTGGCCGCGCAACTCTCCTGGCAGCAGACTTTCCATTGGTTCGGCATCGTCGGCATCGTTTATGCGCTGATACTCATCGCCTTCCTCTATGAGGACGAGTCCGCGCCCCGAAACCTCAAAACCCACTCGCCAGAGCCTTTCAGCCTCAAAAAAGCCCTCGGCTCCATCGGCTCAAGCATCGGCGCCCTGCTGGCCAACGGCGCCTTCTGGACCATCCTCTTCTTCTTCGCCTCTTGCTCCATCCCCGGATGGTCAACCAAAAACTGGCTCCCCGAACTCTTTGCCCGGTCGCTCAACATCGACATGGTCTGGGCCGGCCCGATTGCCACGATCACCATTGCCGCCTCGTCGTTTGTCGGCGTTATGATCGGCGGCCCGATTGCCGACGCCTGGTCCAAACGCAACCTCAAAGGGCGCATCTACACGTCGGCCATCGGCATGTCGCTGATGATTCCCGCCCTCGTCCTGATGGGCTTCGGCGCGTCACTCCTCTCGGCCATCTCCGCCGGCGTGATTTTCGGCTTCGGCTACGGGCTTTTTGACTCGAACACCATGCCGATTCTCTGCCAATTTGTCAACGACCGCCGCCGCGCCACGGCCTATGGCATCATGAACATGAGCGGCCTCTTCATCGGCGCCATGGCCACCAACGTGCTCGGCTCCTTGGCCGAAAATGATCAAATGGGCCTCGGATTCGTAATCATGGCCGGCGCGCTGCTCTTGGCCGTTGCCCTCCAGCTCTCCGTCCTCAAACCGACAACTTTAAACATGGAATAACAATATGGAAAAAATTCACGGTCTTATCGACGCCCCTTTCACCCCGATGCTCCCTAACGGCGACATCAACCTCGAACCCATTCCCGCCTACGCCGCCATGCTGGCCAAAAACGGCCTCAAAGGCGTGTTCATCAACGGCTCTTCCGGCGAAGGCTATATGCTGACCACCGACGAGCGCAAACGCCTGGCCGAAGCCTGGATCGCCGCTGTGCCCAAAGACTTCAAAGTGATTGTCCACGTGGGCAGCTGCTGCCTGCGCGAGGCCCGCGAACTCGCCCGCCACGCC
>CAZLMV010000128.1:0-6262 GCA_964560625.1 uncultured Bacteroides sp.
CTGACGTTCGCGCGCCGTAGCGGTCATTTTCTCAAACAGGTTCATTACTTGAATTTATTTTTGTTTGGTGCAAATTTACGCATTTTTTTTCAACCAAACCGCAAAAATTCCCCCCAATTTTCAAAATTACTTAAATTCGCCCCTGTTTGAGGGCGCGCGGGCCCCGTCAGGACCCGGCGCCACACTGCTCCGTGGCCCGTTTTTTGTCGCGCTCAGCCTCCTCGATGGAGACCTGATAATTGTTGATCACAGCGCCGGTCACCAAGTTCAGAAGCAGGAATGCTGCGATGCAGAACCACACGACGTGGAACACCGTGACCACCGTCGGCCCCACGGGGATTACGTGGTGTTCGCTGGCCGTGATCAGATTGTAGCGCAAGTCGGTCCAATCCTCGCCCGTCAGCGCGCGAAACAGCGTAAAAAAGGCCTCGCCAATGTTCCCGTAAGGGTCCGGCGAATTGGCCGGCGAATGGGGCGCCTCGGCAAGGTAAGCCTCATAATTCTCTAAACGCACGCCGCCAAGGGTCTCCGGATTGGGCAGGCGGAACATCGACACCCCGGCCACGGCAAAAAGATACATGAAAATCAAAAACAATATGCCGTTATAAAGCAGCGACTTCATGGACTTGATTAACACGCTGATAATCAGTTTGATTTCATTGGCCGTGCGCAGCAATCGAAGCACGCGGAACACCCTGAGCACCCTCAGAGCCATCATCGACGCGCCATTACCCGCAATCGACGCCGGAATCCAGCCGATAATCACTAACGACAGGTCAAAAACGTTCCATCCGCTCCGGAAAAAATCCTTGACGTTGCCCGCCGCAATAAAGCGCAAAACCACCTCTATGGTGAAGATATACAGGATGATAGTTTGGATGAGGTCGATAGTCGGATTCTCAACCGTGGTCTGCACGCCGATCAACACTGAGTTGATCAAAATTACGATGGTGATGAAGTGGTCAAAAGGTTTTCCGTAGACGAAATTGCTACATTTTTCTCTGAAGTCGCTCATTATGTGATTCTTTCGGATTGGTTAAAAAATTGCGTGCAAAGTTACGAAAAAAATCCCACCCCGACCAACATCCCACCCATTTCATTTCAGTTCATTTCGTCCACATCGTATTTAAATGCCTTCGGAGAGGAGAAATTGGCGCAGGCTCAGGGTCCGGATTCCGGCGTAGTCTTTAGGTGTGGAGAAGTTATCCATGGTGACTACGTATTTCGGGTAATTATCGTTGATTTTCAGTAGGTTACCATATTCGCGATCAATGACTTCAGAGGTCGAAATCCGATAGCTCACCTGGATATAAACCGTGTGGTCACTCTTTTGCGCCACAAAGTCAATTTCTCCCTGCGGAAGCACACCGATGCTGACCTTATAACCCATCTCTTTAAGTTTCAGATAGACAGCGTTTTCCATGAGCTTTTCAATGTCGTTCATGCGGTTCATGCCGGCAAGGGTGTTTCTCAGCCCGAGGTCCTCGAAATAATATTTGTCGTTTGACTCAAGGAGCCGCTTGCCGTGAAGGTCATAGCGATTGACTTTCTTGATGATGTAGGCATTTTCGGCCGACCGCAGATAGTTTATCGCCGTCAGCGCCGTTAGGTCTATATTCTTGGATTTCAGATATTTGGACAGGGAGTTTGCTGAGACTAATTGTCCGACGTTATCGCTGACGAAGTTCATGAGATTCTCAAACATGGTGACGTTTCTGATCCCCTCGCGCTGGATCACGTCTTTAAGCACTATGGTGTTGTAAATGTTTGATAAATACTCTCTTATCATGTCAGTGTTTTCCAACCCGAGGCGATAGAGGTGAGGCAGTCCGCCGTAGTTGAGATAGAGGTCAAGGCTCCGGTCTGAATCCTCTAACTTATGGAATTTCAGGAACTCAGCATATGAAAGCGACTGGATATGCAAATCAATGTGGCGTCCGCCGAGATACGTCGACAACTCCGACGACAGCATGCGCGCATTGCTCCCGGTCACGATGATTTGACACTCGTCGTCGGCGTTGAGGCTGCGCAACGTATGTTCAAATCCCTCAATGTCTTGCACCTCATCAATCATCACGTAATTTTCCACGTCGTCCTTGAGGCGCTCGTCTAAGTATCGGGTCAGTTCGCGGTGGGTTTTGATGTCGTCAAACTCGCTTTTCTCCTTATTAATATAGATTATGTTTGCAGAGGGGTCTTTTGCCTTGATTTCTTCGATTAATTGGCGGAGAATGAAGCTTTTGCCCACGCGCCTTTGGCCCGTGAGTGCTATGATGAGTCCTTTGTTGAGGAAGGCTCGGATATGGTCAACGTAATTTTGTCGCGGAATGATTTTCATACCGGCAAAGTTACGAAATTTTATTAATCATACCAAATAAAACCCGCAAAAATCGCAATTTTATTTGTTATGATTAATAAAATTGGTCAAAACATGGATTTTATTTGTTACGATTAATAAAAAGTGTTCCTCCGATGGTCTAATTTGCAAAAGTGTTCCTTTGATGGTCTAATTTGCAAAAGTGTTCCTTTGATGGTTTAAATATAAGTTTTATAAGTTTTATAAGATTTATAAGATTTATAAGATTTATAAGAATTATATTAAGATTTATAAGTTTTATAAGAGTTATATTGTGATTTTTTGGGAGATTTTGCTTAACTTTGCGCTATGATTTTTAAGTTTGAACCGATTTGGGTCCCCAAGCCGTGGGGCGGCGAGTCATGGCTCATCAGCGCCGTGGGCAATCGGCTGTCGGTCGTTGCCGAAGGTCCGGATGCCGGCTTGACGCTCCCCCAACTGATTGAGCGTCACGGCGCTGCGTTGGTTGGCGACCGCATTTTTCATGAGTTCAACGGCAAATTTCCGCTGCTGTTGAAAATCATCGTGGCCGACGAGGATCTCTCCGTGCAGGTTCACCCTAACGACTTGGCCGCCAGCCGATTGGAAGGCTATGGCGCCAAGGGAAAGACCGAGATGTGGTATGCCACATCGACGGCCCCCGGCTCAACGATTCTGTCGGGCCTGCGCCCGGGCGTCACTCGCCAGCAATACCTTGAGGCGGAGGGCACTGACACCATCATGGAGCTGCTCAATCGCTATGACGTGCACGACGATGATGTGTTTTTTCTCCCCGCCGGGCGAGTCCACGCCATCGGCGCCGGCTGCCGCATGATTGAGATTCAGCAGAGCAGCGACATCACCTATCGAATCTACGACTATGGACGCCCGCGCGAGCTCCACCTCGAAAAGGCCCGCGAGGCGATTACTTGGCCCCCGCGAGGCGATTACCGAGTGCCGATGGACCACACGGCCGAGAAGACTAACTTGGTGGTTTGCAATAGTTTCGTGGTGGATCGCTATATCCTGACGGAGCCCACCGACGTCAAGGGCATGGACGGCTCATTTTCCATCCTGACCATGCTCAGCGGCGACGTCGAGGCCGAGGGAATGACCCTCCACGCGGGCGAATCGGTGCTGTTAAGCCCTGAGGGAGCGCGAGTTACGCCCCTCTCCGCCAAGGCCATCATTCTGCTCACTTCGGCTTGACGGCCGTGTAAATCGTGCAGACGCCGAAAGTCAACGGCCGGAAGGCGGCGGAAGTGAATCCGGCGGCCTCCATCAGCGCCGTCATCCGCTCGCGCTGAGGCACGGCTTCAATGCTTTCCGGCAAGTAAGAATAAGCCCTTGTGTCCTTGCTGATCAGGCGGCCCACCAAGGGGATAACTCCCCGAGTATAAAGCCGATAGAGGGGTTTGACAATGGGGTTGACCGGAGTGGAAAGCTCCACGATGCAGACCATGCCGCCCGGGCGAATCACGCGCTGCATTTCCCGCAGCCCGGCGGGGATGTCGGCAAAGTTTCTAACCCCGTAAGCCACTGTCAATGAGTCAAATCTATTGTCCTCAAAGGGCATCTGCAGGCAGTCGCCCGCCTCGAGGGTGATTCGTTCTTGCAGCCCGGCTTTTTCGATTTTTTTGCGGCCCACGCTGATCATTCCCTCCGAGAGGTCGATGCCGGTGATTTGGGCCCCGGGGATGGCGTGAGCTAAAGTGATGGCCAAGTCGCCCGTGCCGGTGGCTACGTCTAAAATGCTATGCGGCTGAGACTTAGCGACCATCTTTACGGCCTTCTTGCGCCACAGTTTGTCGATGCCCAAGGTCATTGCGCGGTTCATAAAATCATAAGCGGGAGCAATGGAGTCAAACATTTGCTCCACTTGCTCCCCCTTGGAAAGGTCTGAACCGTAAGGCGTTATCTTTTCAACCTCCTCGTTCATCATTGAGCGAGCTGAGTCAGGCAGTCAGTAACGTTGACGGCAATGCGGTTTTCGAGGTTCGTTTCGGGCGCGGGCACGAAGGTTTTGCCCGTAATGTGCTCATAGAGTTCAATATAGCGCTTGCTGACGCTCTCCACGAACTCGGGCGTCATTTCCGGCACCTGCTGGCCGGCTTTGCCCATAAATCCGCGCTCAATCAGCCATTGGCGCACGAATTCCTTGCTCAGCTGGCGCTGCGGCTCGCCTTTTTCGAAGCGTTCTTCGTAGCCGTCGGCATAGAAATAGCGGCTCGAGTCGGGCGTGTGGATTTCGTCAATCAGGATCACTTTGCCGTCAAGCAGGCCGAATTCATATTTGGTGTCGACCAAGATCAGGCCCTTTTCGGCGGCCATCTTCGAGCCGCGCTCAAACAGGGCGCGGGTGTAGGCCTCCACCTGAGCGTAATCTTCGGCCGAAACGAGGCCTTGGGCAATGATTTCTTCTCGCGAGATGTTTTCGTCGTGGCCGGCCTCAGCTTTGGTGGTCGGGGTGATTATCGGCTCGGGAAATTTCTGGTTTTCGCGCATTCCGTCAGGGAGTTTCACGCCGCAAATCTCTCGGCATCCGGCGGCATATTCTCTCCAGGCGCTGCCCGTCAGGTAGCCGCGAATAATCATCTCTACGCGCAGGCCCTCGGCGCGGCGGCCTACGGTCACCATCGGGTCGGGCGACGCCAATTTCCAGTTGGGCACGATGTCGGCCGTGGCATCTAAGAAATATTCGGCTATCTGGTTGAGCACCTGGCCTTTATAGGGGATACCCTCGGGCAGGACTACGTCGAAGGCCGAGATGCGGTCCGTAGCAATCATCACGAGCAAGTCGGGGTTCACGGAGTAGACGTCGCGAACCTTGCCATGGTAGACGTTCGTCTGGCCGGGGAAATGAAAATCGGTGGTAAGTAATGCGGGCATTGGTTATGTTGATTTAAGAGGTTAATTTTCAGGTTCTTGAGGGGCGTCGGTGTGCTCCTTGTCATATCGTTCGTAGGCCTCGACGATGCGCTGCACCAAGCGGGCGCGCACGATGTCTTTCTTGTCAAACTCCACTTTCCCCACGCCGTCGACGTCTCTGAGCACCGTCAGCGCCCGGATCAGACCCGAGGCCGTCGATCGCGGCAGGTCGATCTGAGTGACGTCGCCCGTGATGACCATCTTGGCATTCATGCCTAAGCGGGTCAGAAACATCTTAATCTGGTGAGTAGTAGTGTTTTGCGCCTCGTCGAGCACTATGATGGCGTCCGACAGCGTGCGGCCGCGCATGAAGGCCAACGGCGCAATCTGGATGACTTTTGACTCCATGTATTCCTTCAGCTTTGCCGCCGGAATCATGTCCTCTAAGGCATCATAAAGCGGCTGCAAATAAGGGTCAATCTTATCCTTCATGTCGCCGGGGAGGAATCCCAACTTTTCGCCGGCTTCCACGGCCGGGCGGCTAAGGATGATTTTCCTCACCTCGCGATTCTTCAACGCTCTGACGGCCAAGGCAATAGCTATGTAGGTCTTACCCGTGCCGGCCGGACCCAAGGCAAAAGTCAAGTCATTCTTCAAAAAGGTGTCAACAAGCTCCTTCTGATGCTGCGTGCGCGCCTGAATCGGCTTGCCATTTACGCCGTAAATGATTGCCTCATCGGGCTTTAGGTCATTAGGCTGCTTGCCGTGGAGAATGTCTAAAATCGACTCCTCCGTCAGCTTGTTATACTTGATACAATGCTGCTCCAACTCATGGATAGCCTTCTCGAAACGCTCCGTCTCGCCATCCTCCCCAATCACCTTGATTACGGAGCCGCGAGCCGCGATGCGCAACTTGGGATGAAGGTTCTTGATCAGCTGCAAATTGCAGTTGTTCACCCCATAAAAGCTCACCGGGTCCACCCCGTCAATTATAATTATACGTTCAATCATACCGCAAATTTAGCAAAAAAAACCGACCCCCGCAAAATTTTTTTGTCC
>CAZLMV010000129.1:0-6227 GCA_964560625.1 uncultured Bacteroides sp.
CCTTTGCTCTACCAACTGAGCTATGGCACCTTTCGTTTTTTGCACTGCAAAGTTACGGCAATTTTTTGGATTGTGCAAGTTTTTTTGAAATTTTTTTTGAAAAATTTTGTTATGAGGTTGATTTTTAGCCGATTATCTGTTGGATTTTTTTTAGGGCTTGAATGAGCATTTCGATTTCTGCGGCGGTATTGTAGGCGGCAAAGCCGATGCGGACGGTTCCTTCGATACCGAGGGCGTGCATGAGGGGTTGGGCGCAGTGGTGGCCGGTGCGCACTTCGATGGCTTGTTTGTCGAGCAGGAGGCCGACGTCGTAGTGATGATGCGGGTGAAGGAGGAATGAAATTACGGGGGCTTTGTCGGGGGTGGTGCCGTAGATTTCTATGTTGGGAATTTCGTTGAGGAGTCGCTTGGTGGCCTCGCGGAGGAGGGCGTGTTCGTGGGCGGCGATGGCTTCGATGTCGGTGCGTTCAAGGAAGTCAATGGCGGCGGTGGTGGCGCCGATACCTACGAAGTCAGGGGTTCCGGCTTCGAATTTGTAGGGGAGTTCGGCGAAGGTTGTGGGCTCGGTCAGGGAGACGTGGGCAATCATTTCGCCGCCGCCTTGGTAGGGGGGCATGGATTCGAGGAGTTGCTCTTTGCCGTAGAGGATTCCGATGCCGGTGGGGCCATACATTTTATGGAGCGAGAAGGCGTAGAAGTCGGCGCCGAGGGCTTGCATGTCGGGACGGAGGTGGGCGGTAGCTTGTGCGCCGTCGATGAGCACGGGGACGCCGAGTGAGTGGGCATAATCGGTCATCTCTTTGACGGGATTGACCGTGCCGAGTACGTTGGAAATATGGCAAAAAGTGGCTAATCGGGTGCGCTCAGAAAAGAGCGAGCGATAGACGTCAAGCTGCAGGGAGCCGTCGGGGTTAATGGGGACGACATTGATTTTGATTCCGGTGCGGTTTTGGAGCAGCTGCCAGGGCACAATGTTGGCGTGATGTTCCATGACCGTGAGGATGATTTCGTCGCCGGCGTGGAGGCGCTGACCGAAGGAGGAGGCCACGAGATTGATGGCCTCGGTGGTTCCGCGGGTGAAAATAATCTCGGAGGTTGAGCGGGCGTTGATCCATTGGCGCACTCGCTCGCGAGCCGCTTCCTGGAGGGCGGTGGCTTCCTGGGAGAGGGTGTGAACTCCGCGGTGGACATTTGCCTTGGCGTGGACGTAGCCATTATAGATGGCGTCGATGACGCATTGCGGGGTTTGCGACGTGGCCACGTTGTCGAGATAGACCATCGGGCGCTTGTAGAGCTGACGGTCAAGGGCGGGAAATTCGTTGCGGAGTTCTTCGGGGTTCATAGGGTTGGAGGAGAGGCGGTTAGGAGTTGATGGCGCTGCAGTTGGCGCAAGAATCGTCGGCGCCGGAGCCGATGGCTGAGAATCGACGCTGCACGAGGTGGCGCAGGCGGTCGCGGAGGCTTTCAATGTTGACCGAGCTGATCACGTCGGCCAAGAATGCCTCCATTAGCATTCGGCGGGCTTCGTCTTCGGGGATGCCGCGTGAACGCATATAAAAGAGTGCGGAATCGTCGAGCTGGCCGGTGGTGGCGCCATGTGAGCATTTGACGTCGTCGCAGTAAATTTCCAGGGCGGGCTCGGCGTGCATCCTTGCTTGGGGCGAGGCTAAGAGATTATGGTTCGTCTGGTAAGCCTCAGTGAAACGGGCTGATTCCATGACTTTTATGAGGCCGTCGAAGGTGCATTGGCTCTGGCCGTCGGCCACGTATTTAAACGTTTGATTTGAGGCTGTGTGCTCGCCGCGATGGGTGATTCGGGTGTGGAATCGGGGCGACTGAGTTCCGGAGGCTATGACCATGCCGTTGACGCGGGCTTCGGCTCCGGGAGCGGGGAGGTCGACGTAGATTTTGGACTCGGAGTCGCCGCAGAAAAGAAGGGCCGACGTGGAGCTGAATCGGGCGTCGGAGGCAAGGCTTACGTGCATCTCGCTGCGGCGAATGGTTAGGGGCGACGATTCCTCTACGCGGTCAATGCTCAGGCTGGCGCCATCTTCAACGATGACCTCAATCAGCTCATTGACAAGATAATGGCGCTCGGAGTCCTGCGTGTGGTCACACAGCAGAAGGGCGGCTTCCGCCCCGGGTTCGGCCACGACGATAATCCGGCGCACGGTCATCAAATCCATCGGCGCGGAAAGGATATTGACCAGCTGCAGAGGCCTTTCAAGGCGCACTCCGCGACCAATGCGAATCAAGGCGCCGTCGGTCCACAGCAGATCATTCAGCGCGGACTCGGCCGAAATCTCATCGGCCCGACGCAGCGACGCGGGAATCAGCTCCGGATGAAGCTCCGCGGCAGCGCGCAGCGACATAAAAGTCACTCCGTCGGCCACTTTGCGCGGGGGCTGAAAAATATCATTGACAATCAAGGCGGGAGCTGCACTGACAGCCGGCACGGCGCACTTAAACGACAGCGCCGCATCCACGGGAAGTTTCAATCGCCGCAAATTCACGGCATAGGTTTCAGGCGCAAATGCCGGGTCGAGCTTCGCGGGTCGAGCTTCAAAAGCCTCAAGCGCCTCGGGGCGAGGGCCTAAGGCGTGAAGGTTTTCTGAATAGAGCTTTGAATACTGGTTCATGATTGCTCGGCGGCGTCAATTTCGTTTTTAATCCAGTCATAGCCGCGCTCTTCAAGCTCGAGGGCCAGTTCGGGGCCGCCGGTGCGCACGATTCGTCCCTTGTAGAGCACGTGGACGAAGTCGGGCTTGATGTAGTCGAGCAGGCGCTGATAGTGGGTGATGACGATGGTGGCGTTCTGGGGGGTGTGGAGCTTGTTTACGCCCTCGGCTACGATGCGCAGGGCGTCGATGTCGAGGCCCGAATCGGTCTCGTCAAGGATGCTCAATTTCGGCTCCAACATGGCCATCTGGAAAATCTCGTTGCGCTTCTTTTCGCCGCCGCTAAATCCCTCATTGACAGAGCGCGAGGCGAGTTTTGAGTCGAGTTCCACAATGGCGCGCTTTTCCTTCATAAGTTTGAGAAATTCGGCGGCATTGAGCGGCTCCTGACCGAAATATTTGCGTTTAGCATTGATGGCCGCTTTCATGAAGTTGGCCATGGAGACGCCGGGAATTTCTACGGGATACTGAAACGAGAGGAAAAGGCCTTCGTGGGAGCGATTTTCCGGGCTGAGTTCCAAGAGGTTAACTCTGCCCAAGAAAGCCGAACCGCCCAACACCTCAAAAGCCGGGTCGCCGGCCAAGACCTCGGAGAAAGTGGACTTTCCCGAGCCGTTGGGACCCATGATTGCGTGCACCTCGCCGGGGCGCACTTCGAGGTCAATACCCTTGAGGATTTCCTTGCCCTCAATTGAGGCGCGCAGGCCCTTGACATTGAGCAGAAGCTCTGAATTATTATCGTTGTTCATCATCAGAATTCAAATATTAACGCGCAAAGTTACGAAAATTCTCTGAAAAATGAAAGATTCACCTCTAATATGTTTTTCTGAAATTTACGCGAGCATTATACATCTGCTCTTTTATGCCCCCGGTTTTAAGAAACTGCTCTTGCTGTTTTTCTAAAAGTCTAACGAGCATAAAGATGGTTTGGTTGATCAGAGTGATCATGAGATTACAAAACTCTTCGGCATTATACTGATGCGCAAACCTTGTGGGCATGTCCTCAAAATCATTAGATCTAAGATACTCTCTGATTCGTATTACTCGTGGAGAATCTTTTTCCCACTGTTTCAATGAGTTTTGGCGCAAATAATCCTCATAGTCAAGTAATAACTCTTCGAGCGAGGCCTTAGCCACGTTTGTCAGTTTGATCTCGGTTTCCTTTGATGTAGCAGAGGCAACGCTTCCCTCTGCAATATTTTGTTTCCCGGAGCGAGCGGCCTGCTCCATTTGGTCTCGAGTGCGGCTTTTGGCAGAAATAAAACGTTTTATGAATATCACAGTTAAGTCGCAGACTGCTTCCGACATTTTGAAAACTCGAAGCTTGCGATAACCTCCGGCCTTAGGCAAGAATCCTTTCATGCCACCCCTCCTTTCCACTCACTCTGACCGGTCGGACTATTCAGACCAGTCGGACAAGTCAGACAAGTCCGACCTGTCTGACCACTGATAATGTTCTCGAATTTCTTGATTTCTACTGTAATCATGCCCACAAAGTTACGCAAATTATTTGTAACTCCGGCAGACGGATTGTTTTTATTCCATTATTTCGCCGTTATGTGTGTTTAATTTCTTTCCATGTCGGTTAGGGCGGTCAGTCGGCTGGCTTTCCAGGCCAAGAAGAGGGCAATGGCGGTCACGGCAACGTAGGCTATGGCCGTGGAGTGGAACATGTTGCCTAACCCAACAAGCGGGGAAACCACGGCGGCAAAGACATATTTCACTACGCTGAGGATGGCCGACGCCGTGCCGGCTTCTGCGCGCCCAACTTCCATTGATAGAGTGTTTGACGTCGAAAAAATCATGCCCGAGAAGAGCAGCATCGGCAGCGTGAAGGCCTCATATAAGGCGAATGCCCCTTCATTCCAAATCACAATGGCCTCGGCCACGGCAAAGACAAACATGCCGATGCAGCCAACCACCAAGCCCTGCTTCATCACCTTGAATTTCAGGGCCAACGTGGAGCCGACACTCATGGCTAATGCATTGCCGCCGAAAATCAGTCCGAAGGTCAGCGCGCTGAATCCATAATGGCTCTGCAAAATGAACGGTGCCGACGAAATATAGGCATAAAGCAACCCGATGGCCACGGCCTTAATTGTAACGTAGATCATAAAGCGGCCGTTGGTGAAGAGCGATTTATATGCCTTCCAATA
This sequence comes from uncultured Bacteroides sp., assembly GCA_964560625.1. Taxonomy (GTDB): domain Bacteria; phylum Bacteroidota; class Bacteroidia; order Bacteroidales; family Muribaculaceae; genus UBA3263. The sequence goes on from CAZLMV010000129.1 coordinate 4,835, forward strand.
TCCCGACAGGCCATTGACTTTCAATCGGCGCTGAGGCGGAAGGGTTTCTTTATATCTTGTTGTCCAAAAGGTCATTACGACGCCTATGGCTAACAGCACAATGAAGATGCCACGCCAGCCAACCCAATCAGACATCACGCCGCCAACCACAGGCCCTAACGCCGGGGCAACACCATTGACTATCCCGACGATGGCCATCAACTTGGCCAACTGCCGACCCATGTAGACATCGGCCGGAATAGACGTCGAAAGCACCATGGCACCCCCGGCTCCGAGGCCCTGAAAGAGGCGGCAGATAATGAAGAATACAATGTTAGGCGAAAAAAGCGAAACCACCGTAGATAACACGAAGATTACCAACGAGATAATCAGCATAGGTTTGCGCCCGTAGCGGTCGCTGGCCGAGCCCCAAAGGACCGATCCGATGCCCATGCCAAGCATCGCCATGGAAATGCCCATCTGAGTCATCGAGGGAGTCGTGTGAAACTCCTTCATCATCGTCGGGATCGTAGGCAAATACATGTCGTTGACCAACGACGAAAATGCGCCAATTATCGCGATGAACACGACGAAAAGCCCATAATTTCGCGGCGCCGGCGAAAGGGCCGGTACTTCCGATGGAGTTGATGTTGGAGTAGATGTTGGAGTCGAAGAATTATCCATAAATTTCTATGTGTTTTTTGACGAAATAACGCACCCCGACCGCGCAATGTTCACCCGTGAACTTTTCGCGGAAATCAAGCGTTTTAATACTATATATCACCCGAAAAAGTTATGAAAGTATTAGTAATCAACGGCAGCCCCCACCTCAATGGCTGCACCGACCGCGGACTCCGCGAAGTAGAAGAAACCCTCAAAGCCGAAGGCATTGAAATTGAACGCGTTAACGTAGGAAATAAACCCGTCAGAGGATGCATTGCCTGCAATTTTTGTCGCGAACACGGCCGCTGCGTCTTCGACGATGCCGTCAACGAAACCGCACCCAAATTCGCCGAAGCCGACGGCATAATTGTCGGCTCTCCGGTCTACTACGCAGGCGCCAACGGCCAACTCCTCGCCTTCCTTGACCGCCTATTTTATAGTACCGCCACCACTGTCAACAAAACCATGAAAGCCGGCGCTGCCGTGGTCTCCTCACGCCGCGCCGGATCCACCTCTGCCTTCGACGAAATTTGTAAATACTTCACCATCAGCGCAATGCCCGTAGTCTCCAGCACCTACTGGAACGAAGTCCACGGATTCACTGCCGCCGACGTCGAAGCCGACCTCGAAGGCCTCCAGACCATGCGCAACCTCGGCCGCAACATGGCCTTCCTCATCAAAGCCATCGCCGCCCAATCCCCCCAAATCCCCCCGCAAGAACGCACCCAATTCACCAGCTTCCACACCGAAT
>CAZLMV010000130.1:0-6207 GCA_964560625.1 uncultured Bacteroides sp.
GTAAGTCAGCGGCGACTGCGCAACGGAGGCAGCGTAATGTCCTCCAAATGTTCCAACGTGTGTGAACCATCCGCGTGAAACAGTATAGTGATGGCATCTATCCGGGCTTCAAACGGCAACTTCAGCGAACGTATGTAGAGGTCGGCAGCCCGCGATAGATGCCTGATTTTATTGCGATTAATGGCGAAATCTCTGTCGGGATGGTCGTCCTTGCGCGTCTTCACTTCCACCACCAACACGCAATTAGCACCGCGCGCAAGGATGTCAACCTCATTACGACCAATGTGCAAATTGCTCTTCACAATAGCAAAGCCTTTGCCGGCAAGATAATCATGCGCAATCTTTTCACCCATGCGCCCGAAATCGGTAGTATTCATCAGCTAATCACTTAAAGTTCAACGAATTAATCCACTTACTAATGCGAGTTAACACCTCAGGCGAAATAGTCTCCTCTATAGTGCCATACTCGCCAACATAGCCCGTTTCGCAATGCTGAAACAGATGGTTAAGACCCTCCAATTCAACGATTTGGTTAGCCTCATTAGCAGGCAACCCGGCTTTAAGAGCGGGCAGATTCAGGTCAGCAAGCACCTGCAAATCCTTAGAACCATTGAGGGCTAAAACGGGGCATTTAACGTCCTGCAATCGCTTGCGCGGGTCCAAATTCACGAAATAGCGCAGATAGTTATAAGATAACTGAAGCAAAACCACATCGAGGTTTTGCGCGAGGTCTTCCGGGAGGTTCATAGACGTGGCCGGATAGCCATTAAAAGCCAATGCGAGCTGCTTAAGATACTCATCTATAACCTCTTGCGGATAACCGGCCTGAGCCAAAACCATCTTATTCTGCTCCATAAGGGTCTCGGCACCGGAAATGACCATACCCGCTAAGCTGACTATGAAGTCACACTTGCCATCGGCAGCAAGCATCAGCGCAATAGTGCCACCCTCGCTATGGCCCAAAACGCCCACATTATCAAACAGTATACGCAGAAAATCCACTCCGGCCAAAGCATCGTTCTTGAAGTCCTCAGTAGTGCAATTCACGACCTCGCCGGTCGATTCCCCAAACCCTCGGTCGTCATAGCGCAGCGAGGCTATTCCATTGCGGGCCAAAGCATCAGCAATCACCGCAAACGGCTTATGGTCAAACAGTTCCTCGTCACGATTCTGCTGCCCACTACCCGTAACCATCAACACCACAGGCGTTTGGCGAGTCACACCCTGCGGCAAGGTCAAAGTCCCACTCAACCGGGCATCGCCATTAGTGAAGCTAACCTCATCAATTTCATAAGGATAGGGCGGCTGAGGAGTCTGCGGACGGCGGATAACCACCTCCTCAGCCTTCAAAGTCAAAGGCAAGGTAACACCCATCTGAGAAAAACGCCCTACAATCTGCCCATCAACCAACTTACCCGCAAAAGAGCCGCCGATAGCCGGAATCGAAACCGAAACACTATCAGGCTCAATACGCTCAAACTGCATCGGAATCCCCCGCGCTCCTTGAGCCGGCGAATCCAAACACGGACTCTCATCATCAAAATGAAACACAAGAGGCAACTTAACCCCCTGCACCTCAAGCCTCCCGGACCAAACGCCCGTCTGCGCATAGCCTCCAAAAGCCCCCGTCAAAAGAGCCAAAACAGCAACTAACTTCTTCATAACAATAAAAAATTACCCCACAAAGTTAACAAAATTCCATCGGAAAACCAACCCCCTTCATAAAAAAATTAATCTTTCCCCACCCCACAAAGCAAACTGAACAAAATGAACTCATGCAATCCCAAAAAATTCCCGTAACTTTGCCCCCGCAGAGCCCACAAAGTGCTTATCAAGAAAAAATTTGGTCAACTCATTTTTTTTACTTAACTTTGCGAAGCAGGAAGTTGTTTCCCCTCCATGGGATAAAATCCTGCAAAGACATAACAAAAGCGTTTACTTAGCGCATAATTCTGACTTTTCGGAACTTCGCAACTTCCTTATTTTTCTCTGTCAGAATGACGCAACGGTAGATGTTCATGGATATGCTTTACCCATATCCAATGGCCAAGACCTTCCAGGGAAGTCCGTGGCCATTTGGGGTAACATATACGCGTGGGCTTCTGCGTTGCTCGTTCAGCAGAGAAAGGCAATGCGAAGGCCTCGAAGAGTGGAACGAGCAACAAGCATCAGCACCACGCTTCTTTTATTTACTAAACCGTCTTGAGAGGGTGCTTCAAGACAATTTATACCATCACATCACATGACACTATAAATTTAACCGCTCCTTTTCAATTGTAGTTTATAAAGATCATAAGTAACCCTCCAATTAACAAACAAAGCCATGAACTATAAGTTACTCTTTGCCTTGGCAGCATTGACTATTCTGTCGATAATGCCCACGGGGTTTGAAACTTCCGCTCAAACCTCTCCCGATGCACCGAATACGGTCGAGACCGATTCGACATCTTCCCCTTTTTTTAAAATTTTCTCTGAATATCGTTTTGATCTTCCTGCTGAATCGGAATTCATACGCGCAGATCAGATTAAATATTACCAGGGAAATAATAAGAATCAGACGTCGACAATGTCGACTTACCGGCTCCCTTCCGGAGAGTTGATTTCAGGCATAATTGAAGATAGCAACAACTATATCTGGTTTCATACACCCACTCAAACAAACCAGATTACCGGAGAAACGGAACCCGTAGCCGAAACATCTAACAACATAATAGCGTTTAAGCGGATGGTTGGAGATGTCGCCATTGCATACTCCCCTTCGGAAAATGGCTATTATTATATTTACTTCAACGTGAATCCAGATTGCGAATACGGAATAGTAAATCCACGCGCCGGGAATCTTGACTTTTCATTCTGGGGCTCGACAAATACTGATAATTATCTTTCCCGTTTGTACAATAAGGCAGTAGGTAAGACTTACAACTCAACCGGGATTTTGAATACATTCTCCTCAAAGGATGAAGCAGAAAAGTTTGCCAATGGATGGTGGATTTACGCCCTTTATGATAATAATATTTTGCCATTTAAGCCTTACGCAAAAGAGATCAGAACCTATAGCGGAACCGGCGCTGAAATAGCATTCTTACATCTCACAGATCCCGAAACTACGCCTATTGCAGGCGATGCTGAAAAGGTTTTACTCCAAGTTGAACCGCAAATGGGACATCTTGATATGAAATTATACGTCCAAAACGACAAACCTGTCCTGCTATCGACCAAGGATGTAGTAACTTCGATTAAAGAAGACGGCAACATCATCACCCTCGAATTTAAGCAGCCCGGCGATTTCTTGAAATACTCCCTCTATGCGTCAAACCTATTTGACGGAAAACTAACCAGAAAAAATGGCTATCTTGACTTCAAAAATGACCGACCCAAAGATGGCGGCTTAGTAACGTATTTCAACAATGAACCGATGCAACTTGAACACTATGACCCAAACTATCCTTCCCGAAAACTTGGAGTCATCATGGTGCCCGGAGGATTACATTCCATGCCTTTGAATATTGAAAAATGCCCGAGCGTAATTACCAACTACGACACCAATAATCAGATTTTCTTCAAGTCGGCAAAGTTAGAGGCTTGGTTTTACGATGATGCTAATACCCACGTTCTGACAACATACTTGCCGGGCGCAATTTTCCATAAAGACGGCGTAAAAATTGCCCGCCAGCAAGATCAAGCATTGGTCAGAGAGGAACAAGCAGCCTTGGCAGCCGTGAAAAACAAATATGGAGCTTCAGTGGTTGAAAACATCATGAAAGGCTCGATTAAAGTAGGCATGCCTTGGTCAGTAGTCAAAGAAGCGTTCCCTTATACCACCATGTCAAGCTCAAAGTACTCAACTATTTACCGCGTGATGAATAACATCCCGCAAATTGACCGCCGAAATAAAAAATTCACTAAAGTCAACTTCGGCCTGGGGCAAGTAGTGTACGTCACTGTGCGCTTTGGCAAAGTGGCCGATGTTTATTATAGCGGCCACAATTAATATGTTACCACAATCAATAATTCGGTTGATTCTCGCCAAGTATGGCAAGGACAGGGTGTATTCGGCTGACTGTGCGCCCCTTGCTGATAAGATTGGAATCAGCGAGACCACTGTAAAGCGAATGCTCGGACTGGTGGGCGAAAATTCACCGGAGAAAAACCGCACCCCTCATGTTAGCACAATGGATATCCTGGCCAAATGGCTGGGATATCCCAATTACAAAGCTCTGCTCAACGAAATTGGTCAGCGCAACTATTCATCCGAATTCACTCCGATTAAGTCCATAGATGTCTTGGAGCTGGACGAAGGGGCCCGGATTCAACTCACCTATGAACCCGGAAGGCTCATATCCCTGGTTTATCTCGGTAAACGAATGTTCGTTATCAATGAATCAAAAAACAGCAAACTGCTAAAAGGCGACATCCTCAAAGTGACCCACCTGATCCTCGGCCAAGAGCTGCTGGTAAGCGAGCTCATCAGAAACGGCAAAAATCTCGGCGCATATCGAGGAGCAAAGGATGGAGGCCTTACCTCCTTGGAACTAATTAATTAATACGATCCAGGATGTCGCGCCTTAATCGTGTCGCCGGCCGCTCGAGTAAACGCCTGCAACAGAGCAAAAGCGCGACTATTTTCTGCCGCCCGAGCCACGGCTAATTCAACATTGATTCCGTCATCCTCCGGATGCCCGGCCTTGTATTCAGTCAAAATGGCATGATATTCAGCGGTATACGTCTCTACCATCTCTGACATCTTATTCCGAATTTGTTCGTCCGTAAGCGCTCCGGAGTTCAGCTCATCAAGCGATGTCTGTGCCTCCTGACTGAACTCCGCCATTTTCTTGTCAAAATCCGCAATCACCACCGGGACTGCGGACTCAGGAGCAACCATTGCCTCCGGCAAAACCAATTCCTTCGACTTAATCAAAACAGTATCCGGAAATTTTTCCTCCGTAACCTCACTTGACATATCCGGCAGAATCTTATACGCGAAAAATCCGATAATGGCAAATAAAACCACCAAAACCAACGCTCTGCCACAAGAGCGCAGTTTCAGCGCGGCTGCTAATTTCTCCACTGATGCATCAGGTCTATCACATTCCCTTCGAAAATGCTTAAATCTCCGGACTGGAAACCCGGCAACATTTTCAACCAGATAGTCAAAAACCTTTCCAATAGCCAAAAAATCCGTTGCCGACGTAGGCCTATCCCCGATTGTCAACAGGTCGCTGAAGCCCGGTGTCCCGCCTGAGGTTCGATCAAACGTATCGCAATAAGCCTTATCAAAATCAATCAGCATTAGGCCACGATCAGTGTGTCGCAAAAGCAGATTGTCCGGCTTAATATCGCAATGAATCACTCCCTTCCTATGAAGATACCCCACTACGTTAACCAGCTCCCTAAGAAATCGCTCCACATTCTCCTTTGACCGAAAGAAAAGCTGTCCCTCCTCGCTGCAAACAAAACCGGAAAGAGAATACCCATCAATAAAGTCCATCACAATGTAAACCTCATCAGGCCCATCACTAAACTCCCGATAGATAGGCAAAGCATCATGCTTAAGCCCACGCCCGATAAGGAACTCCTTGCGAAAGGACGCACGATAAAGAGGATCATCTCTCCAGACCTCACGAAGTCTCTTAACAGCCAAATGAAGTCCCTGCAGATTCATATGATAAACCACACACGAAGCTCCTTCTCCACAGACGTTCCCCTCCGTGAAGCCCCCACGAATTGATTCATCTCCTAAGAATCCGGACGAATCTCCGGAAAACTCTGACGAACTCTGACGGACAATCATATGGCAAAGATAAGAAAAATTTCTCAGAGTGCAAAAAAAAGAAAAGCGGCCGGGTCTTGGGGGACCTGGCCGCTGGGGGAAGGGGCGGTTACCTACTCTCCCGCTTTCGCAGTACCATCGGCGTGGCAAGGTTTAACTTCTCTGTTCGGAATGGGAAGAGGTGGAGCCCTTGCGCTATTGCCACCTTAAGAAGGTTAAAATAGAGCACTCATTCTGGATTCGCGCTTACGTGTCTCGTTTCACTCGCCATTTGGTTTTGCTTTGCTCTTTCCTTTTGAGGGGATGAGAGTTTCGGCAAAATTTATTTTTTTGTAAGAAAGGGTTTGGGCGATTAGTATCGCTCGGCTGTGGACCTTGCAGCCCCTGCACCTGCGACCTATCAACGTCATCGTCTTTGACGGCCCTATAGTGGAGAT
>CAZLMV010000131.1:0-6144 GCA_964560625.1 uncultured Bacteroides sp.
GAAGCCGCTTGGCGCGGCTCGGCACGCGGGGGCGCATGCCCTCGGGTGCTCAGCGGACAACCAAGCAGCCGCCGGACGGCGGCTGAGGCTATTGGTAGCCCCACGGCTTGCCGTGGGGTCATGCGGGGCCATACCCTCAATTGCGGCCGCCGGACGGCGGTCGGGGCAATCTTCCGCGAATTTCCACGACCGCCGTCCGGCGGCCGATTCGTGAGGTGCGGAATTGCACACCCCACGGCAAGCCGTGGGGCTACCGAAAGCCGGAACCGCCTGCCGGCGGCTACTTCAAGCCGCTGCCGCGGCTCGGCACGCGGGGGCGCATGCCGTCCCCAGTTAACACGCGCGCTCATTTACTCGGCATTCGATGACATAACTGGGGAGGGCACCCGCCTCGGGTGCCCGGCGCGCGGCAAAAGAAGCCGCTTGGCGCGGCTCGGCACGCGAGGGCGCATGCCGTCCCCAGTTAACACGCGCGCTCATTTTCCCCAGTTATTCCTCGCGCGGGGGATTAGGAGTGGATGGGGCGGAGGAGGTCGTTGACGGTTTTGACAGGGTTGAAGGTGGAGGCGGGGACTTCGACGAAGACGGTGTTCCAGTCGCTCATGGCGCCATTCCAGAGGCCGGGGAGCTCTAAGGCGCGGAGTTCGCGACCCTGGGCCGATTTTGAGGAGATGAATCCGGTGGCGTGGTCCACGTAGCGGGGAAGGTCGTAGGGCTTGCCGTCGGGGTCCTGAATGTAGCATACAAGGTCCACGGGGTTGAAGTGAGTGGCCTTAGCCATCAGCTCCTTGAATTGCGGGGCAATCTGGTGGCTTTCAAGGATTTGCGGCGATGAGGAGCCGTCGGGATTCACCGTGAGATACGGACCGCCGCCCGGTTCGCCCTCGTTTATGACCATGCCGCAGACGCGCAGCGGGCGGTCAAACTTGGTCAGCAGGAACTGCTCGAGGTCGGCGTCGGAAAGGGTTTTCATTCGCGGGTCGCGCACCTGGAGCACGTCGTGGAGGAACGCAATCATCTCGCGCTGGCGGTCAATGGTGGAGTGGCCCGAGCGGAGTTCGCGCAGATATTCAGCGATTTGATCGTGGATCTGCACGAGATATCCGGCGAGGATTTTCTTCCATTTCACGGTTGATTCGCGCTTGGAGTCGGGCACGACGTTGTCGATGTTCTTAACGAAGACCACGGCCGAATTGATGTCGTTAAGGTTCTGAATCAGAGCGCCATGGCCCCCGGGACGGAACAGGAGTTTGCCTTCGGAATCGCGGAAGGGGGTGCCGTCGGCATTGGCGGCGATTGTGTCGGTAAAGGCCTTTTGCTCGGAGAGGGAGGCATGGATTTTGACGCCATATTTGGCCTCGGCGGCGGGAATCAGTCGGGCCAATTCGGCCTCAAAGAGTGCGCGATGGGCGGGGCTGACAGTGAAATGCAGATTCAAGACACCGCCGGCGGCAGCAGCCGTCGCGGCGCCCTCGGCAATATGTTCGGCCACGGGAGTGCGCGCCCCGTCAGCGCCATAGGCATGGAATTGGAGCAGGCCCTTGGGGAGCTGGCCATAGTTGAGGCCGGAGCCGTCGATGATGGCGCGGATAATATCTTTTTGGCGTCCGGCGGCGCGGAGTTCGTCGACGGTTTGGCCGTAGAGCTGGCGGCAAACGTCGTTGAGCACGGGATAGAAGGCGAAATCGTGGATGCGGGTGATGACTTCGGCCACATCGGAGCCTGCGGGAGCCACTTCATCGGGGCCGTCGACGAAGGCAAAGAGGGCCTTGAACATTCTGGAGGCGGCTCCGGAGGCGGGGACGAACTTGCAGGCGGTGCCGCCGTCGGCTAAGTACTTGGTCCAGCGGGCTTCAGCGGCGGCTTGGGCGTCGGCGTCGAGGCGGCAGATTCCGTGGCCGACCGTAGCGGAGTCCACTACGGTCAGCTCCGGAAATCCCGTTTTGAATCGCTCAAGCTGGGCCGATGCTTGCTCGGGGGTAATTCCCTTAGCAGCAAGGGTTTTGAGGTCAGATTCGGTGAATTTCATGGGTAAATTTAGGTTATGAGGTTAAGAGTTTTTCGGCTTAAAGGGCGAGGAGGGCATCGAGGGTCTCGCGGAGCTTTTCGATGCTCTGTGCGCCTACGAGGCGGAGGTCGGTCTTCTTGCCGTCCTTGAAGGTGAGGATGGTGGGGATGGACATGATGCGATACTGCATGGCCAAGTCGTTTTGCTCGTCGATGTTGTATTTGCCCACTTCAACGCGGCCGGCATACTCTTCGGCCACGGCTTCGATGGCGGGGGTCATGCCTACGCAGGGACCGCACCAAGTGGCCCAAAAGTCGATCATCACGGGCTTGCCGGAGGCAATGATGTCATGGATATTTTCGTCAGTAAAAGTCTGTGCCATAATAAAATAGGTTTGATTTATTGGTTTTGGTTAGTTAATATGATAGTCAATGTCAAGTGATTCGAGTTTATCAACTAAACTCTTATTGAGGGCAATAAGTTTACCGCTGTTGAGGGTCAGGCGCCGATTCAGGGCGGCGTCATAGAGCTGGATTCGCAGCGAGGCCATCTCTCCTTCGACCTGAGTTGCGGCAGCCTCGGCGAGGATATCGGCCAAGGCGGGATTGATGGTGTCAGAGTCGACAAAGATGGTTATTCCGCTGACTACTCGGCCTTTACGGTTGCTGAGCAGGGAGATGTCGGTGATGTTAAAGCGGAGCTCTTCGCCGCCGTAACGGCGCTGATATTTGCCGGTGATGATGATTTGCTGGCCGGTGGTGCAGTAACCGTTAAATTGTGCAAAAGTTTGGCCGAAGAGGCGCTGCTCGGTGCTTCCGGTGAGGTCTTCAATCTTGAGGATGCCCCAGGGGCCTTTGTTGCCCTGGCGCGTCTCGAAGCCCACGACCATGCCGCCGATGCGGATCTCCTTATCTTCCACTTGCTCAAACTCTTCGTCGGTGAAATCCTTGATGGAAGTGCACCCGTAAGTCAGCTCCATGTAATAAGGCTCGAGGGGGTGAGACGACAGGTACATGCCCACGAGTTCGCGCTCCTTGGCCAAGAGTTCGGACTTGACCCAGGGCACGGCGGGCTTGACGGGCGGGCGCCCGGCCTTGGAGATGGAAGCGTCGGCAAACATGTCGAAAAGCGAGGTGGTCTGGTCCTGCTTATCTCGCTGATATGCTTGACCATAGCGAATCAGTTGCTCGGAGAAGGTTTCGTCCTTGGAGTTGGTTTCGAAGAAGTCTTCGCGCTTGACTTCGTCGGCAAAGCAGTCAAACACTCCGGCAAGGACCATGTTTTCGAGCGTGCGGCGATTGAGGCCGGCGCTGAGGTCCACGCGCTCCACCACGTCGTAAATGTCCTTGAACGGGCCATTGGCGCGGCGCTCGTCGATGATGGCGTTGACAATGCCTTCGCCGACGCCCTTGATGGCCGACATGCCGAAGCGGATATCGCCGGCGGCGTTCACACCGAAGTTGCTGAACGATTCGTTGATATCGGGGCCTTTGACCTTGATTTTCATAGCTTTACATTCATCCATGAAGACGGTCAGCTTCGAGTTGTCGCTCTTGTTGCGGCTGAGCACGGCGGCCATGTATTCCGCGGGGTAATTGGCTTTGAGATAGGCAGTTTGGAAGGCCACCCAGCTGTAGCAGGTGGCGTGGCTCTTATTGAAGGCGTAGGAAGCGAATTTCTCCCAGTCTTTCCAGATTTTGTCGAGCACCTCGGGCTTGTGGCCGTTGGCCTGGCCGCCCTCCATGAACTTCCCTTTGAGGTGGTTCATCTTGTCTATGAGCTTCTTACCCATGGCTTTACGGAGGGTGTCGCTCTCGCCGCGAGTGAAGTTGGCCAGGAGTCGGCTCAGGAGCATGACCTGTTCCTGATAGACAGTGACGCCGTAAGTGTCTTTGAGGTATTTTTCCATCTCCGGGATGTCGTAGACAATCGGCGAGCGCCCCTGCTTGCGGTTGATGAAGTCAGGGATATAGTCCATGGGGCCCGGGCGATAGAGGGCGTTCATGGCGATGAGGTCCTCAAAAGTGGTGGGCTGGAGCTCGCGGAGATATTTCTGCATGCCGGCAGATTCAAACTGGAAAGTGCCGACGGTGCGCCCCTCGGAGTAGAGTTGATAGGTCTTGGGGTCGTCGATGGGGATGGTGTCGATGTCGACGTCGATTCCGCGGGTGAGCTTAATGTTATTGAGGGCTTCCTTGATGATTGACAGCGTTTTAAGGCCGAGGAAGTCCATTTTGATGAGGCCGGTGTCTTCAATCACGGAGCCTTCATATTGGGTCACGAGCATTTTCAGGCCCGTGTCTTTATCCGTGGCGGTGGAGAGGGGCACCCAGTCGCTGACGGCGTCGCGACAGATGATCACGCCGCAGGCATGCACGCCGGTGCTGCGCACGTTTCCTTCGAGTTCGAGGGCATATTTGAGAGTTTCGCGCACTAACGGATTGGGGCTGCGGAGCTCGTCTTTGAACTCGGGGACGTAGTCGTAACAGTTTTTGAGCGTGGGTTTTAGCTCCTTGCCGTTGACCTCGGGCATGCGCTTGGGCACGAGGTTGGCCAAGCGGTTGCTCTCCGAGAGGGGGAGCTGCTCGATGCGGGCCACGTCTTTGATGGCGCTCTTGGCGGCCATGGTGCCGTAAGTGATGATGCGGGCCACTTTGTCTTCGCCGTATTTCTCTGACACATAGGCCAATACGTCGGCGCGGCCGTCGTCGTCGAAGTCGATATCAATATCGGGGAGCGAGATGCGGTCCGGATTGAGGAAGCGTTCGAAAAGGAGGTCGTATTTAATCGGGTCTATCTGCGTGATATCCAAGCAGTAAGCCACGGCGGAACCGGCGGCGGAGCCACGTCCCGGGCCGATGCTCACTCCGCGGGCGCGTCCGGCGGCAATGAAGTCCTGCACGATGAGGAAGTAGCCCGGGAAACCCATGTTTTTGATCGTATCGAGCTCAAAATCAATGCGTTCCTTCTGTTCGTCGGTCAACTCCTTGCCCCAGCGGCGATAGGCGCCCTGATAGGTCAGATAGCGCAGGTAATCGTCATTGTCCGTAAAGCCGTCGGGGAGGGGGAAATTCGGCAGAATCGGCTTATGGTCAATGGAATAGGGGGTGACTTTGTTGAGGATTTCAATGGTGTTGGCAAGGGCCTCGGGGATGTCGGCAAAGAGCTCGTTCATCTCGGCGGTGGTCTTCATCCACTCCTGCTTGGAGTAGAGCATGCGCTTCGGGTCGTTGAGATCCTTGCCGGTGCCGATGCAGATGAGTCGGTCGTGGGCCTCGGCGTCGGCTTCGTTGACGAAGTGCACATCGTTAGTGCATATCACCTTGATATTGTGCTTCTTAGCAAACTCCAAGAGCACTTTGTTTACCTCCGTTTGCACGGGGTAGACCTCATGGTTCGCGCGGGGTACGGTGGCCTTATGTCGCTGAAGTTCAAGGTAATAGTCGTCGCCAAAGGTCTCCTTAAACCAGAGCATGCGCTGCTCGGCCTCCTCGAGGCGCCCGGCGCGAATCAGCTTAGGCACCTCGCCGCCAATGCAGGCGGAGGAGACGATGAGGCCCTCCTTGTGCTTCTCGAGCTCGAAGCGGTCGGTTCGCGGGCGGCCATAGAAGCCCTCCGTATATGCCTGACTCACAAGGCGAATGAGGTTATGATAGCCCGTTTCGTTTTTGGCAAGGACAATGAGGTGATTGCCCTTGTCGCGCTGGTCGGTATGCTCGGTCAATCGGTTGTTGGCCACATACATTTCGCAGCCGAAAATCGGCTTGAACTCGGGCTTGCCCTCCTCTTTGAGGCCCTTATTGACCTTATTGACATAGTTGAAAAACTCCTTGATGGCAAACATATTGCCATGGTCGGTGACGGCCAAACCGGGCATACCGTCAGCAATAGCTTTGTCGACCAGCGCCTTAACAGAGGCCTGGCCGTCGAGCAGCGAGTACTGAGTATGCACATGCAAATGAACGAACGCTTCCATAACTCTTGCAAATTTACGAAAAAAAACGCAGACCCGCAAGCGCGGGTCTGCTCGTGTTTATAACTTGTTTATAAGTTTTATAATTCTTATAAGATTTATAAGATTTACTCGGCAGCGGGTTTGAGCCATTTGTCGAGCCAGCGGAAGAAGACACGCTGCC
>CAZLMV010000132.1:0-6080 GCA_964560625.1 uncultured Bacteroides sp.
GAGCTTCGACTTGGTGCGCTCCTTCATCTTGTTCCAGGCTCCGGTGCCGAGCTTGCTGATGCGAGGCTCTACGCCCTCCTTGCCGCGATATTTGCTCAGTTTATGCAGGGAGTGGAGCGACACGAAGATGGTGTCGCCGTTGAGATAAGTGAGCTTGATCATCTCCTGCATCTTGCCGTTGATGCCGGCGGTGCGCACCAAGCCCGCGAATTTGCCGATGCCATGGTCAGAGTGGACGATATAGTCGCCCGGCTCGATGGACGACAGCTCCTTGAGGCTCAGGGCCAACTTGCCGGAGCGGGCGCGGTCGCTTTTGAGCGAATACTTATGGAAGCGGTCAAATATCTGATGGTCAGTGAATATGCACGACTTGGTCAGGTGGTCCACATAGCCGCCATGGAGCGTGCCGATGACGGGGATGAAGGATATCTTGTCTCCTCGCTCGTTGAAAATGGCTCGAAGGCGCTCGTGTTGCTTCTCGCTGTCAGAGAGGATGTAAATCTCATAGCCCTCGCTCTGCAGGCGGGTAAATTCCTGGCCGATGATGTCGAAATTCTTGTGGTAGACGCCCTGGGGCGAGCATTGCCAGTCAATCTGAGCCGCGGCTCGCGGAGGAATCTCCGAGTCGGTGTAAAGGAGCTGGCGAAACGCTTTCAGACTTTCGGCAAAGGCTTCGGGGTCAATGAGTTGCTTCATGGCGTCGGCATCGCCCGTCTCGGCATGTTGAGCGAAGGCCGAGAAACTCTCCGAGCAGATGGAGCGCACGCGGTCAAGGAGGAAATCGGCCGATTCATGGAGGGCAATGACCGAGGCCGAATGGAGGAAATCGGTCAGCGCACCGCCCGCGGCCTGCTCGCCAACGTTGGCGGAGAGGTCGATGGCCGAGAGCTTCTCCTCGGAAAGCTGAGTCTCGACGTTGAAGCGGCGGATGGAGTCAATTTCATCGCCAAAAAAGTCAATGCGGAAGGGCATCTCCGAATTGAAGGCATAGACGTCGAGGATGGAGCCGCGCACGGCAAAATGTCCCGGCTCAAACACGTAATCCTCCTGCACGAATCCGTTGGTGCGCAGCCATTTAAGAATCTCCGTCTGCTTGTAATCCTTGCCCGACTCAAGGCGCATGGTGTGCTCGCCGACTTGCACGGGCGAGGGCACCCGCTCGGCCAAAGCCTCGGGGTAAGTGACCAAGAACCGGAGCTTCGATTTGGCGTCATAGAGTCGGTTTGTGGCCTCTACGCGCAGAATCTGCGACGGCGGGTCGGCCTGACCATATTTAATGTGGCGCTTATAGCCGGAGGGGAGAAAGGCCACTTCCTCCTCGCTCAGCAGGCGGCAGAGGTCGTGATAGAGATAGCCGGCATCGTCGGCCGAGTCAGCCACCACAATCATCGGCTGGCGGCGACCCGTCTGCGAGAGCATCACGGCCGTGGCTGACCCCGCAAGGCCGTAGATTCCCACGGTCTTAGAGTCAGTCAGGGCCGCGCGCAGGGCCTTGATTCGCGATTGAGCCTCAGGGAGCTTCATTTGGATTGGGCGGAGAGCAGTTGGTCATACTCCTTGCGATTGGAGAGGATGCGGATGGCCTCCTGCAAGGGGTGGTTAAACTTGAGGGTGGCCTCCAAGGCGCCCGCGCGATCATAATAGCGGGCCACGATATTGTCGGCGAGCAGATAGGACACCGGTTCGCGATGAAGGTTGAGGTCGCTGCGCACGTCCCTCTTCAATGATTGCTCCAATGCGCGGATGTTGGCGCTCACGGAGTCGGTCAGATAGCCCTCTTCTTCAATCACTTGGCGCAGGGCTTCGACGGCCTTGGGATAGTCATTTTCATACTCCAAGTTCTGAGCCACGATGAAGTCGGCAAAGTCATTGAAAATGGAGTCCGTGACTTCAAATTCGCCGGCGGCGACGATGGCGGGGTTCTGAGCGGCAAAGCGCGTGGCATAATCAATGTCAAGTCCCTGCGACTGAATGGCATAGAGAAGGCGATTAGAGCGCAAGCCTTCGGATTTGACGTCGGGGGTGATACCGCCGCCGTCGCGCACTTCGCGGCCATGGATGGTCTTGTAAACGGTGGTCAGCGAGTCGGGCGTGCGAGCCACGGAGCCGTCGGCGTTGCGGCGGCTGTAATCAATGGCCTGAATCAGTCGGCCCGAGGGGATGTAATATTTCGCCACGGTGATTTTCACGTAGGCATCGTAGGGGAGCTGGCGCGAGGTCTGCACCAAGCCTTTGCCATAGGAGCGGGTGCCGATGATGACGCCGCGGTCAAGGTCCTGCACGGCACCGGCCAGGATTTCGGCGGCAGAGGCGGAGTTGTCGTCAATCAGTATGGCCAAGGGCATTTTCGGCGCAATCGGCTTATGTTCAGTCTTGTAGACCTTCTCATTTTCGATGTTGCGGCCGCGGGTGCGCACAATCTCCGTGCCCTTCGGCAGGAAGAGTCCGGCAATGTTGACGGCGCTCTCCAAGAGTCCGCCGGGGTTGCTCCGCAGGTCCAAGACCACTGACTCGGCGCCGCGGTCCATCAGGTCGGTAAGCGCTTTTTTTGTCTCGTTAAAGGCATTGTCGGTAAAGGATGTGAGCGAGATGTAGCCGATGTTTTTCTGCGTTCCCACGAGGCCGAAATAAGGCACTACGGGCGTCTTAATCTTCTCGCGGACAATCTCAAAGGTCAGCAGCGAGTCGGCGGCATAAGGGCGGCAGACGTTGACGGTCAGCGAGGTGCCGGGAGTGCCGCGAAGCATGTCGCTGACGTTTTGCACGGTGTGTTTGCGGGTGATTTCCGTAGTGTCAATGCGCAGGATCACGTCGCCCGCCTTGATTCCCGCCTTCTTTGAGGGGGTGCCGGCATAAGGCTCGGAGAAGCGGATGCGGCCGTCGCGCCCTTTATTAATCACGGAGCCGACGCCGCCATATTCGCCCGTGGCCATCTGCGAGAGCTCTTCGGAGTTTTCGCTCGGGAAATAGTTCGTGTAGGGGTCTATTTCGTCGAGCATGGCGTAAATGGCTGTGTCTACGGCTTTTTTGGCGTCGAGGCTGTCAACGTAATTGAGCTGCACCTCCTTGAAGAGGGAGGCGAAAATATCGAGGCTCTTGGAGATTTCATTGGCCGAGCTGTTGAGTTGGGCCATGGAGGAGGCCGAAGTGGTCAGCGCGGCGGCTAAGAGGGTGATTTTCAGTCGATTCATATTTTCACGTGCTTTGAGGGCGATGATTCGCAGTTGGAGTAATCAAGGGCGGTGATGACGTAGACGCCCGGGGAGGTGGCCGTAAAGGTCGGTTTATAGGTTACGCAGCAAATTGCCGCGGGGTTTTCAATGTCGATATCTTTCTTAGAGTCAAAGCGATAGACCACCCATCGGCGAGCCTCGGGCGCGGCCTTCCAGCTGATCACTTTGCCGGAAACCTTCGGCTCCGGGGCGGAGGCGGGATCAACCTCTTTCCAGAGATATTCCGGCACGAGCGCCTTGGTCCGATAGTGGGTGCGGCGTAGCCCGTCGGCCACGGTTCCTATCGACGCGGCATACCACCAGCAGTGGCCCTGCACGCAGTCGGCATGCTCAGCCGCCAAGGCGAGTTTGCGGTCCAGTTCGGAGTGTTCGGCGGTCTTTTCGGCGTCCTGGCCTATGTAGATATGCCGTCCGTGGCCTTGGTCGGCCCACCAATGGCAGAGCACATCGTAGGGCGCCGTGCGGTGGCTGATAGGCCAGTAAAGTTGCGGAATCTGATAGTCAATCAGCCCTAATTCGGCCCAGCGGGGCACATCGGCGTAGAGCGCGTCATAGCCCTGCAGGCCGCCCGTCTTGCTCCCCATAGGGTCCGTAGCTGAGTTGCGCCAGATTCCGAAGGGGCTGATGCCGAAGCGCACCCACGGCTTGGTCTCGCCGATGGTTTTGCTGACGTCGGCAATCAGTTTTTCGACGTTTTGGCGGCGCCAATCGCCTTTGGAGAGCTTCGAGCCGGAGCGCTTGTAGTCGGCCGCGTCGTTAAACTCGAGTTTCCCTTTGGGGTAGGGGTAGAAATAGTCGTCAAAGTGTATTCCGTCAACGTCATAGCGCGTCACGATGTCGCGAATCACCCGGCAGAGGTGCTTGCGGTTTTCTTCCTTGGCGGGGTTGAAATAATACATCCCGTCGAAGAGCACAAACAGCTCCGGGCGCTTCTTTAGCAGATGGCTTGCGGGGACTGTTTCCTTGGCCGTCGGCCCGCGATAGGGGTTGAGCCACGCATGGAGCTCCATGCCGCGCTTATGGGCCTCCTCAACCATAAATTCCAGGGGGTCCCACATGGGCGACGGAGCCTTGCCGTAAGCCCCGGTGAGCTGCGGGCTCCAGGGCTCGATTTCCGATTTATAGAAGGCGTCGGAACGGGGACGCACTTGGAAGAACACGGCGTTGATGCCGGCGCGCTCTAAGTCGTCCAAAAGCCGCGTCAGATACTGTTTATTCTCGGCCGTCGAGCGCTTGTCGTAGCCCTGATAGATGGTCTGAATCCACGCCCCGCGGAAGTCATGCTTTTGAGGGGCGGCACTCGCAAAGAGTGTCACCCACACAAACATAATCGCCCAGAGAAAGCGCTTATTTAGAGAATATTGACTTATATTGTTCAAGCAGTTCTTTAAATTTAGCGTCATCGCGAATCGGGCTGACATTTACGCGGCCGTCGCTGTTGAGAGTCCAGTCATAATAGTTGGCATAGCCGGCTTTGAGGGCGTCTTCCATACATTCCAAGGCGCGCTGCTTGCGGCCGGCCCAGGCAAAGAAGCAGGCTCCCAAATAGTGCTTGCGGCCGTCGCCGTCAGGCTCCTTGAGGATTGCTTCCATCCATTCCACAGCCTTGGCCGTCTGGCCGTTGAAAAGCTGCGCGAATCCGAGCATCGAGCCGATCTGTTCGGGGTGGTCCAACTCGAGCTCGCAGACGCGGGTATAGAGCCCCTTGGCGGCTTTTTGCTGGTTGAGGAAATCGTTCATCACCCAGGCACGAAGCAGGTAATTCATCGGCTGATAAGGCTCGGCCATCACTACTTCGCCCAACAGCGCCGAGGCATCCTTCGCCTTCTTCTGGTCGGTCAGAATCAGCGCCTTTTCCACGAGGGCGTCGGAGTTTTCCGGCTCAATGTCGAGGGCGCGGTTCACTGAGAGAATCGCCTTGTCATATTGCTTAAGGGCACGCTGAATGCGGGCTCTGACGGTGAAATAGCGGGCGGGATCGTCCTCGTCGGAGTATTTTGCAAGGGCGGAGTCAACCTCATCGAGCGCGGCTTCGTAATCGCCTAAGGCATAGTAACATTCGGCCAACGAGCAGTAAAGGCCGGCGTAATTATAAAGATTTTCAGAGATGATGTATTTGAAGTCGGAAATAGCGGCTCCGTAGTGATAATGAGACGCCGCAATGGAGCCGCGCAGGAAGTAATAGAGCGGCTGGCGGGGAGCCTGGCGGATAGCGCCGGAGAGCCCGGAGGCCACGGCGGGATAGTTCGTGTCGGCCAATTCCACGAGGGCGGGGAGGGCTTTGGAATTGTTGGCGTCAGTGGCCATGGCAAGGAGTAGGTCGTCGACGGCGCCGTTATAGTCGCCCATGTTCTCCTTGACTTTGGCGCGGCGAATGAAGGCGTTACTGTCTGAGGGAGTGAGTGCTACGGCCTTTTCCATGTATTCTCCGGCCAGGCCGATGTTGTTCTCCTTGGCGGCCACTAAGGCGAGGCCAAACAGGGCCTCCTGGCTGCGGGAATTGATGCGCAGCAGCTTGGTAAAGTCGGCCTTGGCGGCGTCTAACTGATTGAAGTCATATTCAATGCGTCCGCGCAGGTTGAGCATCGCCGTACTCGTGGGGTCAATGGTCAGAGCCTCAGTGGCTTCCGGCAGGGCCTGAGCATAGCGTTTGAGTTCGTAGTAACATTCGGCGCGCAGGGCGTAGATGGAGTAGCGAAGGTCTGATTCCGACGCCGGACAGTACTTCACGGCGCTGTCTAAGTCCTCCAAGGCGCGCAGGTAGTCGCCATGGTTGTAGTATTCGTTGGCGCGGCGGAAAAGTACTTCGTAATCCTTATAATTCTCGCGCAGCATTTCCTCATAGGC
>CAZLMV010000133.1:0-6043 GCA_964560625.1 uncultured Bacteroides sp.
GATGAGTCGCAAAACATCAAAAACATTTCCGCGCAGACCACTGCGGCCGTCAATCTCCTCACTGCGGACCATCGCTTGGCGCTGAGTGGCACCCCGATGGAAAACAACCTGACGGAGCTCTACTCGCTCTTCCTGTTCCTAAACCCGCAAATGTTTGGCACATTAGAAGATTTCAACAGCTCCTACACCTATCCCATCCATAAATTTGGCGACAAGGACGCCTCGGCGAGCTTGCGCCGCAAGATTTTCCCGTTTATACTTCGCCGATTGAAGAAAGACGTTCTCAATGACCTTCCTGACCGCATCGACCAGACGATTTACGTGGAGATGTCGCAGGCTCAGGCGCGCCTTTACGAGGAGCGGCGCGTGGCCTATAAGGCGCAGATTGAGCAGTCAATCCATATGCAGGGCGTGGCGAAGTCGCAATTTGCTATTCTTCAGGCGCTTGGCGAACTCAGGAAGATAGCATCGGTGCCGGAAACGGCCTCGGAGGGCAAAATCAGCTCGCCAAAGGTTGAGGAGTTGATAGAGTCGCTGATTTCCTCGGTGGAGAACGGCCATAAGTCAGTCGTGTTCTTTAACTTCTTGGCAGGCATGGAGTTAGCGATGGCTCGCCTTGATAAATTGGGCATCAATTATGAGACGATGACAGGCTCTACCTCCGCCGGCGAGCGCAAGCGCATCGTGGACCGCTTTCAGACGGCTCCGGAGTGCATGGTCCTGCTGATGACCCTCAAAGTGGGCGGCGTGGGCCTCAACCTTACGGCGGCCGATACGGTCTATATCTTCGAGCCATGGTGGAACAAAGCCGCTGAGGAGCAGGCAATTAACCGCCTCCACCGCATAGGCCAGAAGAAAACCGTCAATTCCTACTCCATCATCACCGTGGGCACCATCGAGGAGAAAATCCTCCAGCTCCAGGCGCAAAAGTCAGAGCTCTTCAACGAGCTGATTTCCTCTGACACCTCATCAACCAAGTCGCTCACCGAGCAAGACATTAACTTCATTCTCTCCTAATGGACAGCAAGCCGTCAATCATATTCCGCACGCCCAAAGAAGACTATGTTTCGCGGGCTTTAGACGTCAATACGGGCCTTGAAATGATCAATTCGCTGGTCAAATTTGCCCGCAAACTTGACGTGTCGATTTCCGAGTTTTCCATTCCGGCGATTGCCAAGGCCTTCCGCCAGCTCGTGGAGGGTTGGGTTTCGCGTCTGCCCGTGGAGGCTCTGCGCAAAATCTTTGAGGGTTTCCGCTCTGATTATGACAATATCGTAGCGCTGACGGCCTATGACGCCAAATATCGCGCCGCCTGGGAGTATATTTTGCGAAGTCCTGTGATTTCCAACGCGGAGGTTGAGAAAATCTACGGCAAGCCCATCGGCCAGGTTTGTGTGACATATCGCTGGGAGAAGCAGATTTTCATCGAGGCGCTGTTTTATCCTCTTTTGGCTCAATCGAAGTATCAGAGTTTCTACGGGTTTATGGCGCCCCCTCAAATCAGGAATTTCATGCTTCCGGCTCCGGCCAGGCGCTATCTTGCTTCGAAAATCTTGGGAGAAGAGTCTGTTAAGATGCACTTTGTCAAGGCGTTGCCGGATGATAAGGACCTGAAAGTCACGGGATTTGAGATGGCCATTACCGGGGGCGAACTCCTGATGCTCGAGGGCATTGCCGTCAGTGGCAATCCACTGAAAAACTGCGGCGAGGTCATGGCGGCGAAGCTCCGAAAGATCGAAAATTCTAAGTTTGTTGCGCCCTTTGAGATTGGAAATCCGCTGCTTAATCGCGCGGAGTTGGTCAGCATGATAGCCTATTCGTCGCTCCCCTTTGGCGCTCATGGGCTGCCGGTTGAAAAGGTGGTCCGCTTCGTGGTCGATCGCTTCAAAGAGGAGATTTACGGCACCCAACTGAAGCCCCTGTTGCCGGCCCTCGACGGCCTTAATAAAAGCATCACGGAAAGTGCTGAATTAGAGGTTTTTGACATCATCCATTCCATGGTCAAGCAGGCTGACGGCAAGTGGCTGGACCTGAGCAATTTCGTTATGCTGATGCTCTGCGGCGAGTGTAAAATCGACACACTGCGAGCCCTTTCGGTGATCCCGTTTGAAATGACCTCAATGGTTTTTAAGAGGGATCTTGGCCAGCTTGAGCCAATTCGGGACCTCGGCCTTGAGCTAACGGCGAACTGGCTGCAGACCCTTTGCGCCTTCGGAATTATTGATATAGCCTATGATTTGGCGGCTCCGCAGGGCGATACCCTCTATGGGATGCGCTATTTGCGCCTGACTGAATTAGGCCGCTATGCGTTTGGATTGGTGGATTCTTACGCTCCTCAGTTTCCCGGCATCGCTCCGCAGGTTGAATATGACGCTGAAAATCAAATCATTGAGGACGGCACTCCGGACTCGCCTTTCGCCATGCTTTTGGAGCGAATCGCTCAGCCCATTGGCCGCAATCGCTATCTGATTTCGGCGCGATCCATTGCGCGTGATTGTCAGAATCTCGCCGCCATTGATGAGCGCCTGCGGATGCTCCGGCCGCTGCTTTCAGAGGAGGCGATTGAGGCGGTCACGCCGCTTTTTGAGCAGGCGAAGACGCGCCGTTCTTGCGCAAAAATCGCCACGGGTTATGACATGATTACCATTCGCCCTGAGTTGGACGAGTTGCGCCTACTCCTCACGTCAGATAAGCGATTCACAAAGATGCTCACGCCCTTGGGGCGCAACGTTTTCCTCATTCGAAGCATGGACAGGTATGATTTTACGCGACTGCTTGACGATGAGGGGTTCAGCCTATGATTCGGTAGAGGAACTGCACTCCGCGGCCTCCGGCGGCGACATAGCGCGCTATCAGGCGCATTTTCAGTGTTTTAGCGAGGCCTTTGTAGAGGTCCTTACGGCCTTCGCGCAAATAATTTCCGGCAAGGATTGCGCGGCGATAATTGACGATTTCTAAGTATTTACCCTTGTGGTTGACAGTCAGTTCGTCAGCAATTCTTGACAATACTTTTTCCCATTCTCCGGCTCTGGATGCAAATTCCACTCCGGTGATGCTGTTGACTTGAGCAATGATCTCCACGGGTTGAGAAAGCCGGAGTTCACAGACTCGCGGATTTGCGCATAACAGTTTGATTCCGAGCAAGAAATCGTCCCAAACGGGAGCATTTTCCGGCCAGCCTCCAATGCCACGGAGAAATTCCGTTTTAACAACGTGGCATATGGTGCAAAGAATTGAATGAAAGAGGTGTTGCTCAATCAAATCGCCGCCGCGGAAGGGTTTGCTGATGGTTGTGCCGTCGAGGTTGCGGCGAATCATGCCGAAGGCGCCGATGTCGGGCCAATCGTTGCGCTCGAGTTCGGAGAGGATATCCTCGACGTGGCGCGGCGGCATGAGGTCGTCGCTGTCGAAAAACATCACGTAATCCTCCTTGACGGCGGCCAATCCGCAATTTCGGGCCTCGGCGGCTCCCGGTCGCGGTTCGCTGAGAATCAGCACGTTGTCTCTGCCCTCGGCGAATTCCCGCAGGGTTTGGAGGGTGGAGTCTGTTGAGCCGTTGTCCACCAAGATTATCTGCTCCGGCCGGCGCGTTTGCGCAGCAAGAGATTGCAGGGTAGGGCGGATGACCTCGGCGCGATTCCTGACGGGGATGACTACGGCAACTCCCATTATTTCTGCGTTTTAGCCTTTCCGGCGAGCATTCCGCAGGCGGCCTGAATGTCCTCGCCGCGGCTGGCGCGAATGGTGGCGGTGATGCCAAGGGAGTTGAGGCGGTCGCGGAACGCAATCATGACGTGCTCCGGCGCGGGCTGCAGATGGGGAGTGTCCGGGAGGGCGTGATAGCGAATCAGGTTGACGCGCACGTCCATTCCGCGCAGCAGTCGGGCCAGGGCGTCGGCATGGCGCATGTCGTCGTTGATGCGGTTCCAGATGATGTATTCGAGGGTCAGGCGCCGCTGGTGGGCGAAATCATACTCGCGCAGCAGGTCCAGGACCTGGGTCAGCGGCCATGCGCGCTCCACGGGCATCAGGCCGGCGCGCTCGTCGGAGAAGGGCGAATGGACGCTGATGGCGATGTGCACTTTTGTGCGATTGAGCAGTTCGCGCAGCTCCTTGACCTTGCCGATGGAGGAGACCGTGATGCGCTTGGGGCTCCATGCGAGGCCCCACGCAGCTGTCAGTATTTCAATCACTTGAAGCACGGCCGGGAGGTTGTCCATCGGTTCGCCCATGCCCATGAAGACGATGTTAGTGAGCCGTTCCGACTCGGGGATGCTGAGGATTTGGTTGAGGATCTGCCAGGCGGCGAGGTCGCCGTGGAATCCCTGGCGCCCGGTCATGCAGAAGGTACAGCCCATGCGACATCCGGCCTGCGAGGAGATGCAGAGCGTGGCGCGGTCTTTATCGGGGATGAAAACGGCCTCGACGTCGCGCCCGCCGGCCCCTTCGAAGAGATATTTGATGGTGCCGTCGGCACTCTTGGCGGCGGCCTTAGGCGCCTGAAGACCAACGCAATAGCGCTCGTTCAGGGCCTCGCGTCCGCGCTTGGAAAGCTCCGTCATTTGGTCGATCGACGTGGCGCGGTTGACGTAAAGGCGCCGGGCAATCTGCTTGGCGGCAAAGGCGGGGAGGCCACATTCGGCGGCGGTCGCACGCAGCTCCTCGAGGGTCATTCCGATTAAGGGCTTCTTCATAGGCTTTTAGAATTTTCCGGACGAGTTGACTTGGTCGGTTTCCACCTCTTCAATCTCATCCTTGAGGAAATTTTCAATCACGCGCACGGTTGAGAGCGTGGAAAAGTCGGTGAGCAATTCCACGCGCAGGGAGTAGAAATTATCGTCGGCGTCGCGCTCGCGTTCGCGCACGATTCCCACCGGGATTCCTTCGGGAAACACCACGGAATAGCCCGATGTGATGACGGTGTCGCCGATGGAGAATTCGACGTGGCGCGGCAGCTCTTCGAGCACGGCCGTGCGCGGCGATTTGCCGTCCCAGACTAAGGAGCCGAAGGCGTCCGAGCCCTTGACCTTACAGCTGAGGCGCAGGTCGCTGTTGAGCAGCGAGATGACTCGCGCGGTGTGGTGGCCGGTGACGTTGACAATGCCGACGATGCCGTTGCGGTCAATCACGCCCATTTCCGGGCGGATGCCGTCGTCGCTGCCGCGGTTGATGGTGATGAAATTATTGCTGTGGGCAATGGAATTATTGATCACGCGCGCGGTAATAAAGCGGTAAGGGGTCAGCGCCGAGTCGGGCGTGACGGTGTCGGCATAGGCCAATTCTTCGGCCCGCTGGAGTCGGCGGCGCAGGGAGAGATTCTCCATTTCGAGCGTCGACAGGCGTTCCTGCAGGTCATCGTTGATGGTGCGCAGGTCAAAATAGCCGGTGACGGAGTTGGCCGCGCGATAAACCGACGAGCTGACGGCGCCCGCCGACGTCATATAGACAGCCTGCTGGTAGGGGTTGCTGCGAAAAAGCATCACGCAGCTAACCCCTGCCAACAGAATGAAGACAAACCATGCGCCATGGCGCACGAAAAAGTCGACCAGTTGCCGCATCAGCGGATCAGGAATGAGAACTTATCGACGTTTTTGAGGGCCACGGCGGTGCCGCGAGCCACGGAGAGCAGCGGGTCGTCGGCCACGTGGAATTGGATGCCGATTTTGTCGGTCAGGCGCTTGTCGAGGCCACGAATCATGGCGCCGCCGCCGGCCAGCCAGATGCCGTTTTTGACGATGTCGGCATAGAGTTCCGGCGGGGTCTGCTCTAAGGCGCTGAGCACTGCGGCCTCAATCTTTGAGATCGATTTTTCCAGGCAGTGGGCAATCTCCTGATAGCTCACGGGGACCTCCATGGGGAGGGCCGTGATGTGGTTCGGGCCGTGGACCACGAAGTCCTCCGGCGGATTTTCCAGCTCGGTCAGGGCTGAGCCCACGTGGATTTTGATCTGTTCGGCCGTGCGCTCGCCCACTTTGAGGTTGTGGGCGCGCTTCATGTGGTTGATGATGTCGTCGGTCAGGTCGTCGCCGGCAATCTGGATGGA
>CAZLMV010000134.1:0-6010 GCA_964560625.1 uncultured Bacteroides sp.
CCTCACCGACACCGACCTAACCTCCGAAGGCGAATACTAACCAAATTAAAAATACAAAGTAAAAAATACAAAGTACAAAATAATTATAAAAATTATAAGAATTATAAGAATTAAATTGGCGAATCAACCCGCGATTCGCCAATTTTTTTACTTTCACCCCTCCTGCAAGCGCGGAAAATTGGTTATGTCGGGGATTTTTCGTAAATTTGCAGAAAAATTTATTTGGAGATGAAAAATATTCGCAACTTTTGCATTATTGCCCATATTGACCATGGCAAGTCGACCCTTGCCGACCGCCTGCTTGAGTTCACCCACACCGTGAGCCAAAAGGACATGGAGGCGCAGGTGCTCGACGACATGGACTTGGAGCGCGAGCGCGGAATCACCATCAAGAGCCACGCCATTCAGATGGATTATGAGCTCGACGGCACCAAATATGTCTTGAACCTGATTGACACCCCGGGACACGTCGATTTCTCCTACGAGGTGAGCCGCTCCATCGCCGCGTGTGAGGGCGCCTTGCTCATCGTCGACGCCTCGCAAGGCATTCAGGCTCAGACCATTTCGAATCTCTACATGGCGCTGGAAAATGACCTGGAAATCATCCCGGTGCTCAACAAGGTCGACTTAGATTCGGCCAAGCCTGACGAGGTGGAGGACCAGATCATCGACCTCCTCGGCTGCAAGCGCGAGGAGATTCTCCGCGCCTCGGGCAAGACCGGCCAAGGCGTCCCCGAGATTCTGCGCGCCATCATTGAGCGCATTCCCGCCCCCGTGGGCGACCCTGACGCGCCCCTCCAGGCCTTGATTTTTGACTCGGTGTTTAACCCCTTCCGCGGCATCATTGCGTATTATAAGGTGGTGAACGGCACCCTGCGCTCGGGCGATTTCGTGAAATTCGTCAGCACCGGCAAGGAATATCACGCCGACGAAATCGGCATTCTGCGCCTCGACATGGAGCCGCGCAAGGAAATCTCGGCCGGCAACGTGGGCTACATCATTTCCGGCATCAAAACGAGCAAAGAAGTGAAGGTGGGCGACACCATCACCCACGTCAATCGCCCCTGCGAAAAGGCCATTGAGGGCTTCGAGGAGGTCAAGCCGATGGTGTTTGCCGGCGTCTATCCCATTGAGACTGAGGATTTTGAAAACCTCCGCGCCTCGCTCGAGAAATTGCAGCTCAACGACGCGTCGCTGACCTTCCAGCCGGAAAGCTCCGTGGCCCTCGGCTTCGGATTCCGCTGCGGATTCCTCGGGCTGCTCCACATGGAAATCATCCAGGAGCGACTGGGCCGCGAATTTGACATGGACGTCATAACTACCGTTCCCAACGTAAGTTATCGCGTCTATGACAAGAAAGGAAACATGACCGAGGTCCATAACCCCTCGGGCCTGCCCGACCCCACCCTGATTGACCGCATTGAGGAGCCTTACATCCGCGCCTCAATCATCACCGCCGCCGAATTCATCGGCCCCATCATGACGCTCTGCCTTGGCAAGCGCGGCGAATTGGTCAAGCAGGAATACATTTCCGGCAACCGCATGGAGATGATTTTCGACATGCCCTTGGGCGAAATCGTCATCGACTTCTACGACAAGCTGAAATCCATCTCAAAGGGCTATGCATCATTCGATTACCACATCCACGACTTCCGCGAGAGCAAGCTCGTCAAACTCGACATCCTGCTCAACGGCGAGAGCGTTGACGCCCTCTCCACGCTGACGCATGTCGACAATTCCGTGAGCTTCGGCCGACGCATGTGTGAGAAGCTCAAGGAGCTCATTCCGCGCCAGCAGTTTGACATCGCCATTCAGGCGGCCATCGGCGCGAAAATCATTGCCCGTGAGACGATTAAGGCCGTGCGCAAGGACGTCACCGCCAAGTGTTACGGCGGCGACATCAGCCGTAAGCGCAAGCTCTTAGAAAAGCAGAAAAAAGGCAAAAAGCGCATGAAGCAGATCGGCTCTGTCGAAGTGCCGCAGAAAGCTTTCCTCGCCGTCCTTAAGCTCGACTAAACTTTTCGCCCCGCTTAATGGTTTAAAATAGAAAACAATCTGACCAAATTCAAGCACCTATGGGAGAGCAACAAACCCCTCAAAACCCGCGGCCGCAGCCGGAAATCAACAACATGCCTCACCGCGTCTTTTTCGCGGCGCGCCAGGCTATCGGCCGCCACGCCACCGGCGGCAACATCCTGATTCTCGCCACTATCCTTGCCCTGATCATCGCTAACATCCCGGGCATAAACGGCTATTACTCAGACTTCTGGAACCAGGAAGTGCGCCTCCAAGTGGGCTCCTTCAACCTGTTTAGCCACCATGGCGAGCCGATGACGATGATGGAGTTCATCAACGATGCCCTTATGGCCATCTTCTTCTTCAGCATCGGCCTGGAAATCAAGCGCGAAGTCCTTGTGGGCGAGCTCTCCTCCTTCCGCCAGGCGCTGCTCCCCATCGTCGGCGCCATTGGCGGCATGGCCATCCCCGTGGTGATCTTCTTCCTGTTGGCCCACGGCTCTGACTATGCCGGCGGCGCCGCAATCCCCATGGCCACGGATATTGCCTTCTCCCTCGGCGTCTTAGCCATGCTCGGCAAGCGAGTGCCCATTTCGCTGAAAATCTTCCTGACCACCCTGGCCGTGGTTGACGACATCGGCGGCATCATCGTCATCGCCGTGTTCTATTCCGGCGGCATCGAGTTTGAGCTACTTGCCTGGGCCGCCGTGGTGCTCGCCCTGCTCTATTTGGGCGGCAGGTGCCTGATTCAGAGCAAGTCGTTCTATATCCTCTTCGGCATCGTCGTCTGGTTCCTCTTCCTCAATTCCGGCATCCACCCGACCATCGCCGGCGTGCTCGTGGCCTTCTGCATCCCCGCAAAACCGGTCTACGCCCCCAAGCGCTACATCCAAAAGATCCGCGACGCCATCGGCAATTTCCACCGCGAGGACGACGAAACCCTCAATTCCCACACCATCCTCAACAACGACCAGATGAACTGGCTCAAAGAAGTGGAATCCTCAAGCGACAAGGTCATCTCCCCCCTCCAGCAGCTTGAAGACACGCTCCATCCGTTTGTCAACTTCTTCATCGTGCCGCTCTTTGCGTTTGCCAACGCCGGCATCTACCTCCTTGGCCTCGACCCCATGTCGATTTTCGACGGCGTCTCGTTAGCCATCATCTGTGGCCTCGTCATCGGCAAATTCGTCGGCATCTTCTCCTTCTCCTGGCTCACCATCAAACTGAAACTCGCGCCGATGCCCGCGCGCGCCAATTGGCACCAGATGGCCTCCGTGGCCATGCTCGGCGGCATCGGTTTCACCGTCAGCCTCTTCATCGCCACCCTCTCCTTCGGCACCCCCGCCCAGGCTGACCTCCTCAACCATGCCAAGTTGGGTATCGTCGTCGGCTCCATCCTCAGCGGAATCATCGGCTTCATCTGGCTCCACAAAACCCTCCCGCCGGAGTCGGAAGTCGAGGACTCCGAAGAGTAACCCCCTGAAAACCAATCATTATCACATCCATGAATAAAGAAACCAAAGCCATACATACCCCTTTCCGCCTGCCCGACGCCTACGGGGCCATCGCAATGCCGGTCTACCACACCGCGGCCTTCGAATTCCCCTGCGCCGAGGATATGATCGAGTCCTTCTCCGGACGCAGCGGAATGCCTGATTATTCGCGAGTTACCAACCCCACAGTCTATCATTTCGAGGACCAAATCAAGGCCCTGACCGGCGCCGAACGCGTCTTCGCCCTCAATTCCGGAATGGCCGCAATCGCCGCAACACTCATGGCCGTCGCCGCCGCCGGGAAAAACATCGTGACCTCGCGCCATGTGTTTGGCAACACCTTCATGCTCATTGACTCCACCCTCAAGCGCTTCGGCGTCGAGGCCCGATTCGTGGACCTTACCGACCTCCGCGCCGTGGAGGCCGCCGTCGACGCCCAAACCTGCTGCATCTACTTGGAAATCATCACCAATCCGCAGCTCGAAGTGGCCGATCTGCGCGAGCTCGCCCGTATTGCCCACAGCGCCGACATCCCACTGATTGCCGACACCACCGCAATCCCCTTTACCGAGTTCTCAGCCAAGGACTTTGGGGTCGACATCGAAGTGGTCAGCACCACCAAATACCTCAGCGGCGGCGCAACCTCCGTAGGCGGCGCAATCATCGATTATGGCACCTGCCCCGGCTTCGGCAACCGCATACAGTTTGAGCTCATGTTCAACCTCGGCGGATACATGACCCCCCACGTGGCCTACATGCAGAGCCTCGGCCTCGAAACCCTCCAGGTGCGCTATCAGCGGCAGGCTAAATCGGCCCTCACCATCGCTAAAGCATTGCGTGAACTTCCCGCGGTTAAGCGCGTGAATTACACCGGATTAGAAGACAATCCCTTCCACAAACTTTCCGTCAGCCAATTCGGCCCCACCGCCGGCGCCATGATGACCATTGACCTCGCCGACCGCGACGCCTGCTTCCGCTTCCTCAACAAGCTGAAAATCTTCAAACGCGCCACTAACCTCTTCGACAACAAGAGCTTAGCCATCCATCCGGCATCGACCATCTTCGTCAACCTCACCCCCGAGCAGCGCGCCGACATGGACCTCTATGACACCACAATCCGCCTCTCAATTGGCCTCGAAGACCCCGCAGACCTCATTGCCGACATCAAACAAGCACTCCAAGATGACTGACTTTGACAAAATCATTGACCGACACAACACTAACGCGCTGAAATACGTGCGTTTACCCCAAATGTATGGCACCGACGAGCTCACCGCCCTATGGATTGCCGACATGGACTTCGAAACCCCCGATTTCATCGTCGACGCCATGCGCCAACGCCTTGACCACAAGATTTTTGGCTACACCGGCGAGCCCGAAGAGTATCGCCCGCGCCTCTGCCGCTGGGTCGAGGAGCATGGCGACTGGAAAATCCAACGGGACTGGATCTCCTTCATCCCCGGCATCGTCAAAGGCATCGGTTTCGCCATCAACGTCTTCGTCAAACCCGACGAAAAAGTCATCATCCAGCCGCCGGTCTATCATCCCTTCCGCCTCACGCCCTTAGCCAACAAGCGCCAAGTGGTTTATAATCCGCTGATTATGAACCCCGACGGCACCTTCGACATGGATTTCGACAACCTCGCCAAGGTGGCCGATGAAAAATGCCGCATGCTGATTCTCTGCAATCCCCATAACCCCGGCGGACGCATCTGGCCGCGCGAAACCCTGCAGCGCTTAGCCGACTTCTGCGCCGAACGCAACATCTTGGTTATCAGCGATGAAATCCACTGCGACATGCCTCTCTGGGGCAATCGCCACATCCCCTTTGCGTCCGTCAGCCCCGCCGCCGAGCAGAATTCCATCACCTTCCAGGCGCCCTCGAAGACATTCAACATCGCCGGCATCGTCAGCTCCTTCGCCATCGTCCCCAACCCCGAGATTCGCGAAAAATTCTTCTCCTGGCTCGCCGCCAACGAGCTCAATGAGGCCGACATCTTTGCCCACATTGCCGCCTGCGCCGCTTACACCCCCGAGGGCGAAGCCTGGCGCCGCGAAATGCTTCATTACGTGGAAGATAACATCCGCTTCGTGGAGGATTTCTGCGCCCAACACATCCCCACAATCAAACCCCTGCGCCCCCAGGCTTCCTTCCTCGTCTGGCTCGACTGCCGCGGCCTCAACCTCCCCCAACCCGAACTGGTCGACCTCTTCGTCAAAAAAGCCAAACTCGCCCTCAACGACGGCACCATGTTCGGCCCCGAAGGCACCGGCTTCATGCGCCTAAACATCGCCACCCCCCGCTCCGTCCTCGCCTCCGCCCTCCAAGCCCTCGCCTCCGCCCTATAACTCAAATAACTCCTATTGCTCCAATAACTCCAATAACTCTTATAAATCTTATAAATCTTATAAGAATTATAAAACTTAGCTTTAAACTTTAAACCTTAAACTTTAAACACGTCAGGATGACGCTTTTTCTGCTTGATGCTTATGCGCTGATT
>CAZLMV010000135.1:0-3064 GCA_964560625.1 uncultured Bacteroides sp.
GATATGGACGCGGATATTTACCGACAATACACCGGCAAGGATAATTCTCTTGTGCTGACTAATCTGCGCTTGATTGCCGGGCGTGACCGTCAGAACGACTGCATGATACGGTTACCGCTCATCCCCGATTTCAATACTGATACCGACCGCGAGGAAAGCCGTAAGACTCTCTCCGCACTCGGCTACTCCAAATTCGATTTATTCACCTATAAAATTCGCTGATTATGGCACGAGGAAAACAGACTTGCAAGATATTGAAAGAGATTCGCCGGCAGATAGCTGAGGCGAATGATATAGAGTTTGTGACGTCGGAGTGTCGTTACAAGGGTGACTGTCTCGGCACATGTCCCAAATGCGAGGCTGAGGTGCAATATTTAGAGCAGCAGCTTCGCAAGCGTCAACTCATGGGTAAAGCCGTTGTGCTTGCCGGATTATCGGCCGGTATGATTGCGTTTTCAGGGTGTGGTGGCTCTTCAAATCAGGCAGATGACAGTTATAAATCGCAAGGAGAACCGATGGAAATAGCTGATACGCTTGATTGGGAAGAGGGGGAACTACCTGCGTTATGGAATGAATCCGAAGTCGATGAAAAGCCTCAATTCCCCGGTGGGGAGGAAAAAATGCGGCAATTCTTTGATGAATGTTATCGGAAGGAAAAGGATTTTATCATTGGTGAGGCAACTATTGGATATGTTGTAACTTCAGATGGTGTAATATATAATCCGGAAATAGTAAAGGGCGATTCAGTTCTTGGTAATCAATTAATACGAATTATAAGTCAATTTCCGAAATACTCACCCGGTAAGAAAAATGGTTATACTGTTGATGTTTATATGACTTTCTCTTTTTCAGCGTCATTAAATGTTGGTGTGGATACAATTAAATAAGTTATGGCACGAGGAAAGCAGACTTGCAGGATATTGAAAGAGATTAGTCGGCAGATAGCTGAGGCGAATGATATAGAGTTTGTAACGTCGGAGTGTCGTTACAAGGGTGACTGTCTCGGCACATGTCCCAAATGCGAGGCTGAGGTGCAATATTTAGAGCAGCAGCTTCGCAAGCGTCAACTTATGGGGAAGTTAATTAATCTTGCCGGAATATCGGCAGGTGCTATAGCCATGCTTGCTCCAATTACCGTACAATCCCAGACTCCCGACACATCTTTGACAAAAGGGTATGTAGCAACTCAGACAATAGCAGTGTGTTCATATTTTCTGTTCATAATGGTTTAACATGGTGTGGATTATGCGGGTTAGTTCTTGGCGGAGGGATTGGGGGCGGATGACTTCGAGTTGGTCACGATGCAGGAGGAGCTCTTGAATGAAGTCGAAGGTGGGGACGAGGTGGAGGGAAAAGTCGGTGTATTCTTCATTGGAGGTTATCTCGCGCTGGCTGTGATGCATCGGCAGGGAGCGCAGATAGTTCGGCAGTTCGGCGTAAGTGCGGATTATGATATCTTCGGCTTTCCCGTCAACTCCGGCGATGATGCCGAATACATCGCGGAAATACTCTGCCGGCACGAAATCTTTGGGATAAGTGAACGTTTCATCCATCAGAAGCATATCCGTCACTCTGTCAAGTGAATATATGCGCTTTTGCTGCTTGGAGTTATGCGCTAATACATACCAGCGCCTCTTAAATAACTTAACGGAAAGGGGAGATATTATGGTTTCAAAGTTATGGTCGAAGGCGTTGTTGTAAGAGATTTTGAGTTTCCGATTTTGTTGAAGGGCTAAGAGCACGGTTTCAAGCCATTCGCGCCCCGACGGGACGTCTTCTAACAGAATCTTATCTGCAATAGCCGAATTGCCGAGCACAAGCTGGCCAAGCGAGAAGCTGTCAAGAGCCCATTTTGTCAGAGTGTTTTCTTCAATAGCCTCGGGATTTGCTATTCTGTAAAGATTCAGTCCGCGCCCGCGCCGACACTCTATGTCAATGCCGAAATGACGAGAAACGGCCTGACAATGGTTATAGAAAGTGCGCTTGGAGAGTGTAGAGCCCGAGTCGTTGGCCGCAGCTCTCTCCCAGCGGGCGGCAATCTCATCAAAGGTCATTTCTCCGCCTCTGTTAAGCGTGTCGATGAGCCATAAGTAGCGTTTAATCAGCAGTTCAACCATAATTCTTGATGTCTTTTCGGGTGCAAAGATAGTGATTTAATCGGAAAAACCATTGCCGAATAAAGGGAAATTATTGACCCGGCTGTGGGGGGCCGGGTCAATGCTTACTCGCTCCAATCCCAATTGCCGGGATGCTTGGCGTCGGAAGTGGAGTTAAAGAGGCCTTTGAGGTCAAAGCCGGCGGCCTCAAGAGCTTTTTTCACTTCTGATTCGCTTGGGCGCGGGCGTTGACTGGAGGGCACTTGCAGGCGGTAGCCTTTGAGGACTTTGCCCATGGTGTGTTTTGCTATGCCTTGATAGCAACGAGTAGGTTTAGAGGAAAATAATCCCATATTTAAAAAATGTTAGAAATTAGAGAAGAGCACCATGCTTTTCCCGACTGCAAAATTACCCTCTTAATCAGCAACACCACTTCTGATTGGGAAAAATTGTTATCGTGTGGAGGGATGATTTGCGTCG
Source organism: uncultured Bacteroides sp. (assembly GCA_964560625.1). Lineage (GTDB taxonomy): Bacteria > Bacteroidota > Bacteroidia > Bacteroidales > Muribaculaceae > UBA3263. The sequence continues at coordinate 2,577 of CAZLMV010000135.1, forward strand.
GCCATTAGGACTTGCATTTGGCATTTGGCGCAGTCAAAATGGAGGCTTAGGGGGCGAGGGGCGCCGATGAGGGTTAGAGGTTCGGGCCATTCGCGGCCGGCGGGGGTGAGGAGGCAGCGGCCGAGTTCGCGGCGGAGGCAGTAGCGCATGGTCATGGCGGCTTCCGGGGTGCCTCCCGCTTCCGGAGCGGGGGCGATGAGGTCGGTTACTCCGTGGGCGCGCATCACGCTTTCAGCCAATGGGTTGGCAATGTTTGCTTCGGCCGGGAGGGATGAGCCTTCGGGCCAAATGGCGTCGGATTTTTCGGGAGCACGGAGGGGGCGCTCCATTGAGCAGGTAATGGCGTCGGCGAGGGCGTCGGTGAGTTCGCGGCGCAGGCGCGTCAGCACGGAGGCGGGGATGAATTCCGAGCCGAGAAGGTCGGTTAATTCGTTGAGAGAGAAGGGCGTGTCGCCGAGTTTGGCGATTACGCGGCGGCGCGCTTCGAG
>CAZLMV010000135.1:3164-5962 GCA_964560625.1 uncultured Bacteroides sp.
AGGAAGTTAAGTCCGTCGCCATTAGCCAATTGGGCGGGGCGTTGGAGCTCGATTCGGTTTCCGCGAATGGACTGCACGCGTCCAATTTCGGCGCCGAGACTCTTGGGTGATTCATGGGAGGCGACCCCGGTGGCACGAGGGTCGTAGAGGAAATGGGAGGTGAATCCGCGGTTGAATGACTTGCTGACGTCGGGGGTAAACGTCCGCTCTACAACGCCTAATGAGGTTCGCGGCGCGCCTATTTGGCGGAGTTTGCGGTCATAAGCGCTGACCACGTTTTTGACGTAGGCTTCGTCTTTGAGTCGGCCTTCGATTTTGAGGGAGGAGATGCCGGCGTCGATCATCGCAGGGAGATCTTCGAGGCGGTTGAGGTCGTGGAGGGAGAGGAGGTGTTTGCCTTTGACCAAGACTCGGCCGCGGCCATCGATGAGGTCAAAGGGTAGGCGGCAGATTTGGGCACATTCGCCGCGATTGGCGGAGCGTCCGCCGCAGAGGTGGGAGGCGTAGCATTGGCCGCTGTAGCTGACGCAGAGGGCGCCATGGACGAATCCTTCGAGGGGCACGGACGTGGCTGCGCGCACGGCGCGGATTTCCTCGAGGGTCATTTCGCGGGGCAGCACTAACTGGCTGAATCCCAAGTCCTGGAAGAAGCGGGCCTTTTCCGGGGTGCGGATGTCGCACTGGGTTGAGGCATGGAGGGAGATGGGCGGAAGGTCGAGGCGGAGCAGGGCCAAATCCTGGACAATCAGGGCGTCAACTCCGGCGCGGTAGAGCTGGTGGATGAGTCGCTCAACGTCTTTTAACTCAGAGGGATAGATGAGAGTGTTGAGCGTGACGTAGACTCGTGCGGCAAATTGATGTGCGTGGCGGCAGAGGCGAGCAATTTCATCGGTGGAATTGCCTGCGGCGGCGCGGGCGCCATGGCTCGCGGCACCAATATAGACGGCGTCGGCGCCGTGGTTAATGGCGCAGATTCCGACGTCGGCATTGCGTGCGGGGGCTAAGAGTTCAATCGAATATTGAGGGGTCGGTGACGACATAAGTGGAGTCTGTTTCTACGGTTTGCTGCCGGATTATTATTTGCTGTTTCGGCTCGGTTTTGGGTTCGATTTTGGGTTCTGGAGTGGCTTTTTCGAGTTGCTTTTTCTCTTTTTCGAGCTCTTTGATTTTCTTTTTGAGCTCGCGGCGGTCGGCGGCTATTTCGGTGGGATTATCGGCCGTGGGGGTTACCACTCGGCCGGCGCTATGGAAGCGTTGGCGGTAATATTTTTCGTCGAGGGCACTTTCGGTAACTCCCTTTGACAGAGAGGCATGGATCATTTTGCCGGAGCCGATGTAGAGGCCCACGTGGTTGACCGTGGAGCCGCCGGAGGTGCAGAAAAACACGAGGTCGCCCGGGGCGAGTTCGCGCTCGGCAATCGGCATGGAGTATTCACGCTGCTGTGCGGAATTGCGGGGAAGTTTGAGGCCGTAGACGCTTTCGTAGACTTGCATGACGAAGCCGGAGCAGTCGGTGCCCGCAAGTGTCTGACCGCCATAGCGATAAGGGGTTCCGATCCAGCGACGCGCCTCGGAGATCAGACGGCGCGTTTGGTCAGAACTCACGGGAACGGCATGGCTGATGCGTTCAATTTTCTTGGCGGGGGTTGCGACGCGCTTTGACCCGCAACCGGTAAGGAACATGCAGACGATAAAAAGTGCCCAAACAAACTTCTTCATAAATGCAAATTTACGAATTTTTTCCGACACTCCCACCCTTCCCCCAAGAAAATTTTAAGCAATAACGCGTGGTTTTTTATAATTCTTATAAATCTTATAAGTCTTATAAGAGTTATTATTTGTCGCGTGACGGGCACCGTCCATGGTTAAATTATGAGGGAGGAGAGGTGCTGGTTGAGCAGGCGGGTTAGGGAGTCGGTTGTGGGGATGTCGGGGGTGGCGAGGGTAGCGTCGCGGAAGGTGGTGTGGAGGGTCTTGCGGAGTTGTTGGGGGGAGATGTCGAAGGATTGAGCGGTGGTGTTGAGCCAGTCTTCGCAGGTTGTGCGTTCGGAGATGAAGGCGTTGAGGGCGGCTTCTTGGGCGGCTTGTTTGGACTTTTTGGGCAATTGGCGGTTGATGTCTTCATGGGCGAATGAGTCGCGATCCAAGTCGATTATGAAGAGGTCGAAATCCTCCACGACCGAGCGGATCAGCTCCTTCGATTCCTGAAACTCGTAGGCAAGAATGTCATAATTCAGCGGCTGTCGGCCGATAGGATCCGCGGCGAGGCGCTCAAGAATCATCATGTAGACGCCATAGCCGGCGGCCCCATGTTTCATACGGAGTTTGAGGACGTTAGTTTTGTTTCGTTCGTTGGTGGAATGTTTGAATGTGTTCATGGGAAATAAATTAAAAATACAAAATAAAAAAATACAAAGTAGTTTGCGGGTAGGGATTTTGCGGCTAAGTGAGGGCCTCGGCTGCACCGGGGTGCAGCCCTACATGTGGTGGGGGAGGTTTTTGCGGGTGGTTCATGATTTGCGGATGGGTTTGTGGGTGCAAATTTACGAACGGGGTTGAGGGGTAAACCGCAAAAAAAGTAAAAAAATGAAAAAAATTTTTTGCGGGCCAAAAGGCCGCCTTGTGGAGTGGGATTGTCGCGGGGTTTATAATTCTTATAACTCTTATAACTCTTATAACTCTTATAACTCTTATAACTCGTATAACTCTTATAAGAGTTTTTATTTGTCGCGCGCTGGGCACCTGTCTCTGCCCGAATTTGGTTGACTTTTTGGGGGTGATTTATTTGTTTTGGTTGA
>CAZLMV010000136.1:0-5953 GCA_964560625.1 uncultured Bacteroides sp.
GTTGCCCGGCATGTGCTGTCCTGGGACCTTCTCCGCGTTACTCACCAAGTCGCGGGACAAGACGATCCTTGAGTCAGAATTAGGGGTCGCCGCTGATGGGTGTTCCGAGGTGCTTCATGTGGACTCGGATTTGGTTTTTGCGTCCGGTGTCGAGTTCACATTCCACGAGTGTGAGTCCGCGGAGGGTGCCGAGGGTGCGATAGCGGGTGATGGCGAGTTGGCCTTCGGGGGCGTCGGCGGGGAGGGTGTAGACTTCGTGGCGGGAGTTTTCGGCCAGACGGGTGCGCACGGTTCCTTCGGCGGGGTCGGGGGTGCCTTCGACTAAGCAGACGTATTTGCGCTCCAGGACCATGTTGTTCCAGTTATGCTGGAGGGCCTCCTTTGCCTCGAGGGTCTTGGCGAAGACCATCAGTCCGGTGGTGTCTCGGTCCAGGCGGTGGACGATGAAGAGCTTATTGTCTTTGTGGGCCCACTTGAGGTAGTCGCGGAGAATGGAGTAGGCGGTTTCGCGTTCGCGTCCGGTGTCATCGCCAATGGAGAGGAGTCCGTAGCCTTTGTTAATGACGATGATCTGGTCATCTTCGTAGACAATGCGTAGGCGGCGGTGGGTGAACTCGCGAAATTCGCGGGTGAGGTTCACTTCGACCTTGGCGCCGGGTTCGAGGGGCTGAGTGGCGCGGGTGGTCACGGAGCCGTTGACTCGCACCTGCTTGTGGGCGAGCATCTGCTTGAGGGTGGTTCGCTTATATTGGGGCAGTTTTTCCCCGAGGAAGGGGAGGAGGTCAGCGGCGTCGGTGGCCTCAAAGGAGCGAATCACGTCGGGCTTTCCGGCGGAGGGGAGGTTAGCGAGCTTGGCCATTACTTTTTAGCGCGGGTTTTGCGGGCCTTGGGAGCGGGCTGATTGTTAATGATTTCCATGCACTGCTCGAGGGTGAGGGCTGCGGGGTCAGTGACGGTTTTGGGAATCTTGTAGTTCTCCTTTTTATAGGAGATGTAGGGCCCGAAGCGGCCTTTGAGGATTTGGAGCTCGGGTTCGTCGGCAAAAGACTTGATGTTGCGCTGAGCTTCCTCAATGCGCTTATTATTAATGAGTTCGATGGCCTGGTCGAGGGTGATGGCGGCGGGTTCGATGTCTTTGGGGATGCTGACGAACTTGCCGGAATGCTTGACGTAAGGGCCGAAACGACCGATGGCCACGGAGACTTCGGCATCCTCGTAATCGCCAAGGATGCGGGGGAATTCAAACAGGCGCAGGGCCTCGTCGAGGGTCAGAGTGGCGATGGATTGGCCTTTGAGCAGGGATGCGAATTGGGGCTTTTCGTCGCCCTCGGCGTCGCCGATCTGCACTAAGGGGCCGAAGCGGCCGATTTTGACGCTGACGGGCTTGCCGGATTCGGGGTGGACGCCGAGCATTCGCTCGCCCACTTTGTGTTCGGTGCGGGTTTGCAGGGCTTTGTCCACTTCGGGGTGGAAGCGGTCATAGAACTTGCCTATTTCCTCTTTCCATTCGGATTTACCCTTGGCGATTTCGTCAAACTGGTCTTCGACCTGGGCGGTGAAGTTATAGTCGAGAATATCTGGGAAGTTGGCTTCGAGATAGTCGTTGACAACCATGCCGATGTCGGTGGGCACGAGTTTTCCGCGGTCAGAGCCGTAGGTTTCGGTTTTTTCGGCGGAGATGATTGTGCCGGTCATGGGGTTGAGGGTGAGCACTTCGAAGGAGCGTTCGGTGCCTTCGCGGTCGCCGCGTTCGACGTAGTCGCGCTGCTGAATGGTGGAGATGATGGTGGCGTAAGTTGCGGGTCGGCCAATGCCGAGTTCCTCCATTTTTTTGACCAGGCTGCCGTCGGTGTATCTCGGGGGCTGGACGGTGAAACGCTGGGTGGCGGTAATCTCCACGGGGTCAAGGACTTCGCCTACGGTTAGGGCGGGGAGGAGGTCTTTGGCCTCAGAGACTTGGTCGTCGTCGCGGCTCTCCATGTAGACCCGGAGGAAGCCGTCGAATTTGACGGTTTCGCCGGTGGCGATGAAGTGCTGCGAGGCGCCGGAAATGGAGATTTCGGCGGTGGTGCGCTCGAGTTGGGCGTCGGCCATCTGCGAGGCGATGGCTCGGCGGCGGATCAGGGCGTAGAGTTTCTTTTCGCGGTCTGAGCCCTCGATGGTTTCCACGTCGGCATAGGTGGGGCGGATGGCTTCGTGTGCCTCCTGGGCGCCTTTGGAGCCGGTGTGGTATCGGCGGGTTTTGACGTATTCGGGGCCGAGTTTATCGGTGATTACTTTGGCAATGGTGCTGAGGGCGAGATTGGAGAGATTTACGGAGTCCGTACGCATATAAGTAATGTGACCGGCCTCGTAGAGGTCCTGGGCAATGCGCATGGTCTGGCTGACGGTGAATCCGAGCTTGCGGGCGGCCTCCTGCTGGAGGGTGGAGGTGGTAAACGGGGGCGCGGGGCTCTTAGTCACGGGCTTGGTCTGGAGCTTGGAGACTGAGAATGAGGCCTTTGCGCAGGTTTCGAGCATCTTCAGGGCCTGGTCATGGTCATCGAGGCGGGCGGAGAGCTCGGTGCGCAGGCGGGCGCCGGTGGGGGTCACGAAGAGGCCGTTGACGCGATAGAAAGGTTCGGGGACGAAGGCGTCAATCTCCTTTTCGCGTTCGGCGATGAGGCGCACGGCCACGCTCTGCACGCGTCCGGCCGAGAGCGACGGCTTGATTTTGCGCCAGAGCACGGGGCTGAGTTCGAAGCCGACGATGCGGTCCAGCACGCGGCGGGCCTGCTGGGCGTTGACGCGGTCCATGTCGATGGGCCTGGGGTTGGCTATGGCTTCGAGGATGGCGTCTTTGGTGATTTCGTGGAAGGCGATGCGGCGGGTTTTTTCGGGGGTCAGGCCGAGGACTTCATAAAGATGCCAGGCAATGGCTTCTCCTTCGCGGTCTTCATCGGAAGCGAGCCAAACGATGTCGGCCTTCTTAGCGGCGGCTTTGAGTTCGCGCACCTGGCTTTCCTTTTCGGCGGGAATCTCATAATTTGGTTCAAAGGAAGGCCCCGCGCCGTCGTTAGGCTCGAGGTCAACGCCTTTTTTAGCTAAGTCGCGGATGTGGCCGCGACTTGACATTACCTTATAGTCTTTACCAAGAATTTTCTCTATGGTTTTAATCTTACCGGGAGATTCAACTATTACAAGATTCATGAAAAATTAAAAATACAAAGTAAAAAATACAGAATAAAAAATACAAAATACAGAATATAAATTTTATAAATTTTATAAGAGTTATAAGATTTATAAGAGTTATATTTGTATTTTTCAGCCCGGCAAAATTACGTAAATTTTTTGGGAAATCAAAATTCCATGCCGATGTTGTCGACCCAGAGCTCCATTCCGAGCTGCCCTTCATAGGCGGTTCCGGAGCCGGCGGAACACATCAGAATCATGTGGGTGGGGGTGGCGTTTTCGTCGTCCCAGCCCTCTTCTTGAATGGGGACCATTTTGCCCTTGGAGTTGCGGGCATAGTAAGCTTTTTTGCCGTTGAGCAGGCCCATGTAGGACTTATATCCGGGCTTTTTTGAGGCGTCGCCATAGATGATGGGGATTCTGTGGCCGGTCTTCCAGCCGGAGTTGCCGGTGAAGCGCTGGCGAGCGGTGCCTACGCGCTTGGCGTGGATATTTCCGTCAGCGTCTTCCCAGCGGCGCTGGAGATAGACGAAGACGTCGCTGGAGTCATTGCCGGGATAGGTTTTGTGGGAGCCGGTGGTGGCGTAAGTGAGCTGTCCGCTCTGGGGGTCAACGACTTTATAGTCAAGGACTAATGCCACGGGGCGCTTCGTGTAAGGCACGCCCATTTCCATCTTAGAGTAGGGATTCGAGGTGTTGGCAATCGGTTCGATCATCTTTCCGAGGAAGATTGAGCCGGAGACGAGCACTTCGATGTCAAACATTCCCAAGACCTTGCATTTTTCCAGGCAGGTGGTCAGTCGGGCGGCTTTGCCGTTGCCCTGGCGGTCCACGGGGAAGACGGCGTTAGAGGTCTTGACGACGCCCATTACTTTTGCGTAGACGTTAGACGTGGCCCAGGGTGAGCCGCCGAGGTTTGAGTAAGCCTTTGCCCCGTCGATGGTCTGGGTGGGGGCGATTTCATATACTTGCTTGGTTTTGCCGCCAATGAGGGAGCTTTCTTTGATATTGCGGGTGACCCAACGGTTCATGTCGCCAAAGGCGATGGGCTCAACGGTTTGAGCGGCCGCTGAGAGCGCTGCGGCAGAGCATAAGGTGAGAATTAAGTGTTTCATGCAAAAATAACGCTCGGGGGAGGGGGATGGTTCAAAAGAGGTGATAATCAGCGCGTCGATGGCGGGAGAGAGCGCGCTGGCGCATGTTGGTCAGGGGGATTCGCATCAGCCGGAAGGGGATGGCAAGGAGTGAGGGGCGGGAGCGCAGGGCCTTGAGGGTTTTGCGCCAGGCGAAGGTCTCCACGGCCCATGCGGCGAGCACTATCACCGGGGGAATGAGTACTAAGGGCCAGTTACGGAGATAGATGCCGGCGGCGGAGGCCACGATGCCGCTCAGGAGCATCAGCCAATTCAGAAGCGAGGCGGCGCCAAAGAAGCGGCGCTCAGACTTATTGAGATGGCGCGAGGAGTAGATTCGCGCGGGGCGTTCGGTTTTAAATTCGCGCTTGCCGGAGGGGTAGACGTAGCGCACGTGGGCCTGGGCGGCGAGGACCACGGCGGTGTTGCCCGGGCGGCAAATGCGGGAGACGAAGATGTCGTCGTCGCCGTCGCGGAGGTTCAGGGCGCCGTTAAATCCGCCGCTGCTGAAAAAGAGGTCGCGGCGGAAGGCAAGGTTGGCTCTGTGGCCGCGCCAGGGGCGTCCGCGCAGGGCGGCAGAGAGCCAAGTGGTGGTGTCAAAGCTATGGACGAATGAGCGATAACGCACGCCGAGGCCCGAATCGGACTTCACCGAGGGCATGGCCGAGCCGATGACCACTTCCGTGGCCTCGTCGGCAAACGGGGCGGCCATTCGTGCGAGCCATTGATTGGAAAAGAGGCGCGACTGCTCGGTCAGGAGCATCACCACGGGGAATTTCGCGGCCTTGACGCCGAGGGAGATGGAGAGTTTGCGATGGCTGACGTTGCGGAGCTCGGAGGGGGTAAAGGTCAGGCGCAGGTTGGTGCGCTGCTCCAAGTGCTTGATGCGGGTGACGACGTCCTTGATGTTTTCGTTTTTGCCATCGTTGATGACGATGACTTCCATCTCGGCCGACGGATATTCCTGCTCAAAGAGTTTATGGAGGAGCTGCTCAAGGGCGGCGGAGTCATCGCCGGCCACGACGACGACGCTCACGGCCGGGGGCGCGGGCCGGGGATCGGGATTAAAGGGAGCTTCGGTTTGGCGATTGATTTCGTTGCCGACGGCGGCAATGCGTGCCCGGTAAGCGGTAATAAGCCAGAGGGCTATGATTCCGGTGAGGGCGAGGGCGGCAAAGGCGACGGTTTGAATCAGCGCGGGAGTAATCATTTCGGGGGAAATTGGTTAGGGAAGGTCAGATGGAGTCGCGGGCGCGTCAACGCTCTGTAAACGAGCAAGATGCCGACCAAGACGAAGGGCACGCTGAGGATTTGGCCCATGTTCAGGAGCATTTGGCGCTCGAATTCCTCCTGGGGGTTTTTGACGAACTCAATGAGTATGCGCGGCAGGAACACCCCGATGAAGAACACTCCGAGGAGCAATCCGGGGCGCTCTTCGGCATTTTTGCGCCAATACATCCACATCAGCAGGAAGAAGAGCAGCAGATAGGTGCCGGCCTCATAGAGCTGAGTGGGGTGGCAGGCCGAGTCGGTGGGCGCGTATTCAATTTGCCACTCGCGCGACAGGGGGAATTTGAAACCCCAGGGCAGAGTCGTGGCATGGCCGAAAATCTCGGAGTTGAAAAGGTTGCCCAAGCGAATCAGGCAGG
>CAZLMV010000137.1:0-5914 GCA_964560625.1 uncultured Bacteroides sp.
AGGAGCTCGTAAAAGCAGTTGCCCCAGATTCGGAAATCGCGCTCGCCGGCAACGTTCATCACCGTGTGATCAAACCCGAAGGTGACGTAACCGCCATATCCTCCGAGAGTTATCATCGTGTCGTTGGTGCCGGAAATCGACTCCTCAGCCTTTTGCAAGATGTCGGCATAGGTGTCTCCCGGCTCAAATCGGGGCATTTCGTTGACGAACTGACCCGGGGCCGGACAATATTCATACACGCGCGCGATGTAGGGGCTATATTCCACCTCCTCGTGCATCACAATAACTTGAAAATCAAACTCATAAGGCGTAACGTCGTCAATGATTCTGAGCCGGAGGTCATACGTTCCTTCCTCGGCGGAAATGAATATATAGTCGCGCAACCGACTGGCAATCTGCCCGTTGACGCTCCATTCATATTCCTGCCCGGTCAGCGCCGGGTGAAGGTCCAATTTCTGCATTCGCGGGATGAAATAGACGTCGTCAATCCCGAGGTTAACCATCGGAATTTCCTGCTGACAAGCCGCTAAGAGTAGGGTGGGGAGTAGGGGTAGGAATTTTTTCATTTTGGTAGGAAGGCTATGTGAGCGGGAATGTCGCCGGTGCGCACGCTCCATTTTTTGTAACCGTCTGAGGAGAAGCAATATAGAGTGCCTGAGGAGACGTAATTTTTTGCGTCGGTGATGAAGATATCGCCCGTCTCCGGGTGGATGGCGATGCCATAGGGAATAGTGATTTCGTGGTCGGTGCCATCTTTGATGAAATTGTTGGAAATCAGCTGTTTAGTGCGCACATCAATGATTCCGTAACTGATGGCGTTGGATTGGGTGAAATTGTTCCATTCGGTGGCGTAAAAGTACATTAAATCACCATGAAAAGCCATGTTTGAGCAGGCTATCGGAAGGGTGTCCGTGACCTCCATGCGGTTGAATCCCGGCTTTTTCTGCATCACGTAGAGGCGCGACGGCCGCGATTGATAGTCGCCGCGAGAAGTGACCCAAATTTTGCCGTAGCGGTCTTTTTTCAATCGGTGGAGGTTAATGCCCACCGGGATTTGACTAACCTGCTTGAAATCAATCATTTGGATGACGGAGACGGTGTTGTCATAATTCGGTGCGCGATAGCCTCCGGAGTTGGCCACATACATATAATCGTCAACAATCTCCATCTCCTCCGGTTGATAACCCACTGTCACCTTGCGAGTTATCTCTAATGAAAGCGTATCCACCTCATAGACCGCTCCTTTCGGCGCATCCGGGTCAATCAACACCGGCCCGACATAGGAGCTGACATAGGCGTGGCCGCGATGAAACCTCACGTAGCGGCAATTAGGGATGTCAATTTGCCCCAATCGGCGCCCGGAATGGCTGTCAAGAACCTCCACTTTGTGGGAGCAATTCACCACCACGTAGAGCTTCGAACCGTTGATCCCTATGTCGTTGCCTACGTCGCCTAACTCCTTGATAACTTGCGGATTGCGCTCGGCATAGATATTGCGCGCATAAAGGCCGGTGGTGTAGTCATAAAAGTCAATGGTGCACTTGTTTGAGCCCATGTTTCCCTCGTTGACCAAGTAGAAGCCGCGGATGGAGGATTCGGGCCGTTCGTCGCCAACGATGTCAAACTCCGTAGGGACCACAAGCTCGTCCTCGCGACAGCTTGTGGCCACCATCAGGAGCGGCAGAAAATATATAATTAAGGAAAAATTTTTCATAATTCTATCGTCAGGGTGATTCGATAATTACGCTTAGGCATTGGATAATTGAGGATTACGTCATAGTCCTGGCTCAGCAGATTGTTGACCTCCGCAAGGATTCGCGCCCGCATCGGGCCGAGACGAAGGTCATAGCTCGCCGAGAGATCGGAGGTGTACCAGGGTTGAGTGTAGTTATAGCGGATATTTTCTTGCTGGTTATAGCGCGCGCCGACGTAAATGAAACTATAATTGATAGTTAGGTCGCGCCACGAAGCGTTGACCACTGCCGACCCGCTGTGATGGGGAATGTAAGGAATCTGATGTCGATAGTAATTATCGGCGGGGTTTGTGATGTCAATGGCGCGCTGATAGGTGTATTGTCCTCGGAAGGTTAAATTAGTGTCTTTCAGCGGATTGAGGGAGAGTAGGGCGGTGAGGTCAACGCCGCGGATATCAACCAGGCCTAAGTTGAGCATCGTCCAGCGGAATTGCTGCCCTTTGGGGTAGGCTATGATTTTGTCATGCACGCGATTATAATAGCCATCGGCACTGATTCTCAGGTGGTTGACCACTCCGCGAGGTGTTTTCTCAAAGAGCACGCCGAGGTTATATTGTTCCACTCGCTCGGGGTTTAGTTTTGAGTTGCCCATGTCGGCATAATAGAGGTCATTAAACGTCGGCATTCGGAATGAGCGCTTATAAAAGGCTCTGAGACTCAGTGACTTGGAGCGAAGAGGGTAGGCCGTCAGATAAGCTGCCGGGGTGATTACGGATTTGTCTTTCGGGGCTTCCTGGCCGCGGAGATTGTCGTGGACAAACGTGGCCAAGCTGCTGACTGTCAGCGATATGCGGTCAAAGTCAAACGCTGAGGCCAAGGAGAGCAAATTCGTGAATCGGGCAGGCCGCGCGAAGCCATACATGTCGGCGTCTAAGGCGTTATACATGAAATCATAACTCATCGATGCGCCCCACCAGCGATTGATTGACAGCATGTTAGCCGTTGAGAAATAAAACTCCCGCTGGCGGTAGAGATTATCCACCTTGATCTGTTTGTCGTCGTTGTTAACGTAGTGGGTGCGATAAAAGGCGTATTTCAAGCTCTCCATGGTGGTCCAGCGGCCAAAAGTGAGCGTCGCTGAGGCCTGCGCAAAGGAATTAGTGTCCCAAATGCGCTCGCCACGTCGCCAGACGTTGTTGACAATCGCGCCCGGCACTCCGCGCTCAGAGTTGTAATTATAGGCCTTGAAAGTCCATGAACCCGGACGCATTTGGCCGTGGAGATTCACCTCGAGGCGCGTGGCGTTGATGTCGCCGTTTTGGCGCACTGCCGTGGTGTCATATGCCAATTCGCCCGCGGGATTTACGCGCCGATAGCGGAACTTATATTTGCCGCTGGAGTTGAGCCATTCGGCACTGAGCGAGGCACTTACCCTCTCTGAAAGTTTCAGCTCTATTAGTGCCGACGGATTCAGCAAGTCAAAGGAGCCGAAGCGCATCGTGGCCCGCAGATGATAGCTCTCCCCGACCTTAAATTCCGGTCGACGAGTGCGTAAATAAACCGTTCCGGCATTCCCGAAATCGCGCGCCGGCTGAAGCAGTCCGCTCTTTTGGCCGTTGTGGAGCGACAGCGCCTCCACGTTGTCGAGCGAAAACTGCCCTAAGTCTATCTGACCATTTTGCGCGTTGCCGAGTTGGATCCCATCGTAGACCACTCCGGTGTGGTTCGTGCCCATGGAACGCACATTGACCGTCTTGATGCCGCCAACGCCGCCGTAATCCTTCACCTGCACCCCGGCGAAATATCTCAGCGCGTCGGCCACACTGTTGCTCCGCAGCGCCTCCAAGTCATTGCCCGTCAGCGTCTGCACGGGGATGGTCTCCCTGGAAAGCGGCGAGGCGGTGACCACCACTTCGCGCAATTTTATCGAATCGCCCTCTTCCGCAGCCATGGCTGCCGTTAGTGACAACAATCCGATTATGAGGATTTTAATTCGTTTGCCTGTCATTTATATGTCTGATTTTCAGTTACAAAAATTATGCTCCTGTTTGCACTGAGCTGACTCGGCGCTTGCGGGAGCATAAAAAGGCGTAACTTCAAAATCTTTCCTCCGGTTTTTGGCAAGAAAAACACGGAGTGAACGACGGCAAAACGTTTTTTTGTTGAATTGTCATCAGACCTGAACCCATAGTCCCGTAGGCGGCGGTGTCATATTTAGCGAAAATGGCAGGTCTTCTGACTTATCCCGGTTGATTTCGCGCCTTCCCGGTCTTAGATAGACCAGTGGCCGGATGCGAATAACCTTCTGCTCAGGCTCTTACCCTGAGCGGGAATTACAGCAGCGGGTACTGTTGAGGACTCTCACCTCATTCCCTTTTGATGCTCAAAAACGCGCCCCCTCCGGAGCCGCCGAGCAACCATTTCGCCCGCAAAGTTACAAAAATTTCCCCACCCCACCAAATCCCCCCAAAAAAGTTTTTTTAAAGTGTATCGATAAATGAGGCAAAATTTGATTAAATTTGCAGTCGTAAAACTTTATAAAAAAGACTGAATATGCAAGATTTTGCAGCAATAGATTTTGAGACAGCCAATGGGCAGCGGTCAAGCGTGTGTAGCGTCGGCATTGTCATTGTGCGCGGCGGTAAGATTGTGGATAAGTTCTACAGTCTTATTCAGCCTACGCCTAACTACTATACCCGTTGGACCACTGCAGTGCATGGGCTGACAAGGCGCGATACTGATGGCCAACCGACATTCCCCGAAGTCTGGGCTCAGATTGAGGAACGCCTCAAAGGGCTGCCACTCGTGGCCCATAACCGCCCCTTCGATGAAAGCTGCCTGAAAGCCGTCTTTGCCGAGTATGACATGGACTATCCCAACTATGAATTTTATTGTACTCTCGCCGCCTCTCGCCGATGCCTGGCCCTCCCCAGCCACCAACTCCACATATCAGCTGCCGCTTGCGGCTTCGACATGGAGAACCATCACAACGCCCTCTGCGACGCCGAAGCCTGCAGTGTTGTGTGTATTGAATTGCAAAGACGATTTGGTTGGGAAGTATTTGAGAATCAAAGCGACAGAGGCCGGCAGTAGCCCGGGAATACAACTGCTATTTCCCTCCTATAACATATTAGTCCATGCCGTTATCGCTAACGTAAAGCACTCTACTTGCCAATCGTTTTGCATAACCTATAAGGACATCCTTAAGGACATACTGCCCATCGTCATCATATGATGGCACAACTAAGATTTCCCCTATCATCCTGCCCTTGTAAAGATATGTTCCCGCCACGAAAGCCAAGCCTACAAATTTGGCTGTTTTACGATACTCATCACGGTCTTTTGGGAATAAATACCCTATCACTTGACCGTCTGTACGGTCTAATCTCACTGGGATAGTAACGTCATCTGTAATGGGGTTATAATCAATTAAGTCCAAATTTTCTTCCGCTTTGGTTAGCCCAATGAGAATCTGATTAGGAACGAGATTTTTGTCCGTAGCATAGAAATGAAAATGCAATGGCTCAGGGTTTGCAGTTGTTGCCGGTGCATCTAAAGGCGCAAGAGTCTGCTCAATATCTGCGATTTCCTCATCAGTGAGGGCATATGTGTTTTTGCCAAATAGGGGTTCGCCTAATGGACGTTTAGGTTCCTTGCCAAAGAGTTTGCTGAATATTCCCATTGTAATTTCAGTATTTTATAGTTAACTAATTACTCAAATTTGACTGCAAATATACTGAAATATTATCTATCCACCAAATCTTCTCCCTTAAGAGTCTAAGTAATTTGGTGGTGTTTAACATTTTCTTATCGGGGAAATTTGGGGGATTTTTGGATTAAGCCAGTGGTCGTAAGAGTTAGATTTGAAAAACCTTTACAAAAAATTGGCTTCTATTTCGTTGATTATTAGAATATTAAAAAGGTATTTTTTTGAATCCTTTACAAACCTTTACAAAGAATTTGTTACAATGAGCCAGTGGTCGTCGGCGTAACTTGCTGATATTCAGTAGTGGATTGTAAGGTTTTTGTAAAGGTTTTCACCGAAGTTAACAAAACTATGTTCGGAAAGTTCGGAGGGGTATAAAATTTTAGGGGGTGGTTTTTGATAAAAAATAAGCGCTTTCATCGTCTGTAATTGACTGATTAACAGCGCTTTGACTTACTTGGAGCGACAGACGGGACTCGAACCCGCGGCCACCGGCTTGGGAAGCCAGTGCTCT
>CAZLMV010000138.1:0-5910 GCA_964560625.1 uncultured Bacteroides sp.
CCGAGGGCGATACGCTTCTTTTCGTCGTCGAAGTCGAGGATAACGACGTTGAGCGTCTGGAAGGGTTCAACGACTTCGCTGGGGTGAGATACGCGGCCCCAGGAGAGGTCAGTGATGTGGATGAGACCGTCGACGCCGCCCAAGTCGATGAACACGCCATAGGGGGTGATGTTCTTAACCTGGCCTTCAAGCACTTGGCCTTTTTCGAGCTTGGAGATGATCTCCTTCTTCTGCTGCTCGAGCTCGGCCTCGATGAGGACCTTGTGAGAGACGACAACGTTGCGGTATTCCTGGTTGATTTTCACGACCTTGAACTCCATGGTCTTGCCGACGAAGATGTCATAGTCGCGAATGGGTTTAACGTCGATCTGCGAACCGGGAAGGAAAGCTTCGAGGCCGAAGACGTCGACAATCATGCCGCCTTTGGTGCGACACTTAACGAAGCCCTTGATGATTTCGTCATTTTCCAGGGCTTGGTTGACGCGATCCCAAGCGCGGGCGGCGCGTGCTTTTTTGTGGCTCAGGATGAGCTGACCCTTCTTGTCTTCCTGATTTTCGATGAAGACTTCTACAACGTCGCCAACCTTGACGTCGGGGTTGTAGCGGAATTCGCTCATCGGGATGATGCCGTCGCTTTTGTAGCCGATGTTAACCACAGCCTCGCGCTTGTTAAGGGCGATGATGGTACCTTCGATTACCTGCTGATCCTTGACCTGGCCGAGCGACTCGTCGTAGGTCTTGGTGAGTTCTTCATGAGATTTTTCGGTGTTAGAGACGCCATTTTCGAAAGCATCCCAATCGAAATCCTCAATCGGAGAAATGTTTAATTGGTTTGACATATAGTTAATTAATTAAAAAAAGTGATATTCTTTCACACTGAATTCGCCCGCAAAGTTACAAATTTTCCCGCACATATGCAAAAATATCTGCCGAAAAAATTTTTATTTGATAGCTTGGGCCAGGGTGCGGGCTTCGAGGATGTTGTCTTCGATGGAGCAGTAGATCCAGCTGCCATATCGGCCAATGGAGTAGACTTGATGGTCAGCAAGGAGTTTTTTGTAAGTTTCGACGGCTTTATTGCTTCGGCTGTTGATGTGGACGTAAGCGGGGTTCATTAAGACGCTTTCGTGGTCAATGAGACGGTGTGTCTCGTCAATTATGCCGGCTTTTTTCAGGTCATTGATGGCTCGGTCAAGGAGCTCTTGCTCCGGGGGGATGGGCGCGTCTTCTTTTAGGCCGATTTCAATGTAAAGGGAGAGACGATCAGTGTTGAGGATATTGTCGTAGTAACCAATGCGATAGAACACGAATTCTTTTGAGGGGATGTAGACCCAGCTATTGACCCGGTCGAGACCTTTTTTGTCAAATCCGAGGTTGAAGACGAAGACCTTGTTACAGGTAAATTCTTCGGGGTCAAAGTCTATTCCGGCAATTTTGAGCAGCCGGGGCAGAGGCATCGTGGAGATTAGATTGTCGTAGCTATACTCTTGGCCCGAAGCGGTTTTGACGGTTTTGTTTTTGAGGTCAATATGGGTGATTTCGGAGTTATAGACAACTTCGCCCCCGAGGTTGGCCATCAGTGAGTCAATATACTGAATAGCGCCCCCTTGAGGGTAAGTAAACGTGGCGTTATATGAGTCATTGCCGGCTTGGCGGAAGTTACGGATTATTTCTTCGGGGCTTGCCTTGGGAAAGAAGCGGCCCATGGCGTCCATGTCGAGATGGTCGAGGTCACAGGCATAGAGTTTTTCGTTATAAGGGATCAGAAATTTTTCGGCAATGGATTTCCCTAATTTGGCATAGAGCATTTCCTTGAAAGTGGAGGGCTCTCGGTCAGAATTGGTGTTGAAGAGGTCATAAAGGCAGTCAATAAACTCTTCCTGACTGAGCTGATGGATGTTTTTTTGGAAAGGGAAGTCGATGTAGCGGTCGCCATAGAGTATCTGAGTGTGTTTTTCAACGTGGCGCAGATCCTCCGAGGGGATGTTTCGGCAGACCAACTGCTCGATTTCCGGATAGCGGAAATGGAAAAAGTGGCCTGAATAGTCCCAGACAAATCCGTTTCGCTTGATGGTTTTGCAATAACCGCCGGGGGAGTCCGTCGCCTCAATGATAAGGTAAGGGCGGGGGGTAAAGTTGGCGTAGCTGATGCCGGTAACTCCGGCGCCGATGATAAGGTCCATTATGAATTGTATTTTTTGAATCCGTTGATAGCCCAGTTGACGAGATAGTAGACGCTGCGCACCAGGCCGAGTTTTTCCACCTTATAATAGACATTAAACTGCGGCTTGATGACTTTTTTCTTGTTGCCCGTGGTTGAGGCAGCAAAGACGCGATAAGAGGCGAGGATGGCTTTGTTGCCGTAGGCATAGGGTGTCTTTTTGAGCATCTGAAGCCAAAAAACGAAGTCGTCTCTCATGCTTTTGAGCTGCTCGTTGAAGAAATTGTCGCCTAAGGCCTCGCGGTCATACATTGCCGTCAGGCAGGAAATGGAGCAGGTTTTCAGCAAGCCCTTGTAGTCCACTCGATCCGGCACGATAAAGGGGCGCAGGATCTCCTGATTCTCCTCGTTCATTCGCCGATAAGAAGCATAGACCAATTGAGCATTCTTCTCCTTCATAAACGCGATTTGCGATTCCAGAAATGAAGGATCCCAAAGGTCGTCGGCATCGAGGAAGCAGACGAAGCGCCCCGAGGCATTACGCAAGGCGTTATTACGGGCGGCGGCAGAGCCGGCGTTCTTTTGACTGATGAGCTTAACGCGGGGGTCGCGGGCGGAATAGTCGGCGATGATGGCGGCAGTGTTGTCGCGCGAGCCGTCGTCGACAATGAGCATTTCCCAGTCCTGATGCGTCTGATTAATCACTGAGTCAATGGTTTGGCTGATGAATCGCTCGGCATTATAGGCCGGGGTGATGATACTTACCTTGTTGTTCATATTTTAGCGGTGGGGGGGGTTAGTGCATTTTGATGCCTAACTTGTTGAGGAATCGAAAACTATGATAAAAAGCGCGGGGATGCATTGACAGCCGATACATTGCGCGATGAGCCGCCGGCAGATGCTTGGCATAGGTGCTTTTGGCGCGATAATCAGTCTCCGCCATGCAAAAATCCCAATCGCGGCGAAACTGCTGATAATCAACGCGCTGCGCCGCCTGCAAAAGATTATAAAGCATCGACCGCAAATACCGCGCCTCAAAAATCGGCGCAATCCGCTCTGACATTTTGCCATTGTCTTGAAGATAACTGCGCGTGATGTTCATCACGGTGTGCATCGTTTTGAGCATCCGGACGTAAGACTTTGCGCGCGAGGTGCTTTCGGGGCGTTCGCGTATGGTGTAAACAACGTCTTCAATGAAAGCGACCCGTCGAGCCTGCGCGGCCATGCAGATTGAAAAGGCAGTGTCTTCATTCACTTGCCCCTCAATGAATCTGAGGTTATTCTGATTGAAGAAATCGGTCGAATAGATTTTGGCGCATGGGGAGGTGGAGAGATTATTCACCGAGAGCATGTCCTCAAGGATTTGGTCGCCCTCTATTGGTGATGAATTGTGGATCAGATACTTATGAGAGTCCTTTAGGTCGGTAAACTCCATAGACGCCTGCACAAAGTCCGCCCCGGTGGTTTCAATGGCGTTGAGCAGTTTTTCCAGACAATGCTCATCAGTCAGCCAGTCATCGCTATCCACAAAGACTACGTACTCACCCCGAGCCACGTCCAGCCCCTTATTTCTGGCGGCTGATTGGCCGGAATTTTCTTGCGAGAGATATTGAAAACGTGGGTCATTTGCGCAATAAGACTTGACAATTTCAAGAGTCCCATCTGAAGACCCATCGTCCACAATGATTACTTCAAAATCCTTTATGGTTTGACTCAAAATGGACTGAAAACACTCCTCAATAAACTCCTCAACATTATAAGTCGGGATAATAATGGAAATCATCTTAATTTAAATCTGTGTGTAGGCAAACTTGGTTGATAGTAATAAAGATAAATGAGGTTGCCTATGAAGAATGGAAGAATGGATTGATTGAAATTCATGGCATTGAGCATCATTGAAAACAAGATGAGCCCGATGAATGTGCCGTTATACCCTCTTCGATTCAGCTTTCTTACGCATTGGATTATGACAATCCAAAGAGGCAGAGAGAGAATTCCTAATTCAAAAAGCGTACCTCCAAAAGAGGTGGTGATTCGTTCCTGTCCTTTCGGTCCGAACATTAAGATGTGACCCCAATAGTCATCTTTCAGGAGTTCAGAGATATAATCCGGAAATTTGTTAAAACCATGAGGAAGGCCAAAGTTCTCGAAGAATCCTTTTATAGTCAAGAAAGCATGGGCAAATCGGTGGTTTACAGAAATATCATAAGTCAGGAACTTGCTTGGTTTGTTGATCAAATATCCTAATACTTTTGCAACTCGTGAATCGGAATTTTCAATAAGATATTGTACGCCAAAATAAGCTGCAATTAAGGATATGGTAACTATTATAAGAACCTTTACCGGGTGTTTGGTCTTGAATATGAGGTAAAAAGCATAAAGCGCCAAGGCGATGCTTAGTGCCATGAAGCAGGTGGTTGACCGCGAGAAGAAAACCAGCTGAATCAGACAAATAATATTGATGAATTTATATGAACTGAAGTCTCTGAAATTGATATAGTTAACCATCATGAGGAATACGCAGACCATTCCATAAAAAGTTGGTTCAGCGGCTAAACTCGTAACTCCTCGGCCATGACTTCCGTGGCCAATATACTGACTGCCTCTAAAAGTGAAAGAGGACAGAAAATTCGGATCATAAAAAACCTGAATAAATGCAACTATGCCCCAAATATATACGCACAACTTGAATAATCCGTAAGGTAATCCATGCAATTTAGTAAGAGATATGTAAGTTGCATAAGAAATTACAAATAAGCTGACATAATTCGTCAGGATTCTTATTCCATCAAAGTCAGGCGAAGAAAATAGCATGACTGCAATTGCAATAAGAAGGATCAGCAAGATATAGAAATTAAATTTCCTAATCTTTTTCCTGCCTGAGAACAATACGATTACCATACCGAGGAGCAGCGCATTGGGCTGGGCATCCAAGTCTAATGGTAAAATCCTTAGAAAAGGGAAAAAACAAAAGAATAGAAATAGGAGAACGAAGAGTCTCATTTCCTGTAAAGTCTTAAAATGCTTGCAGGGATAATGCTTTTAATGCAAGAGTTAAATTGGCGTTTAATAAGCAGGAGTTCGTGCTTAAAAACCAGGCGTTTGTTGTTTTCTATACCCCAAATTCGATAACGTTCGCGATGGGTTAGCTTCATGTTATCTTTTGAAAATCCTGCGGATTCATCGTAGTTGGAGATTACAACGGGGACGTATCTGAAACGGGCCTTGAAATGAAAATATGCCTGGTAAAACATATTATAGTCGGCGGCACAGCGAAAGGTAGTATCAAAAGGGTGAGCCTTGTGATAATCCGCAGCAACTAAGGCCGATTGATGACAGAAAGGAAGACGGTCAGGCATGACTTTTTCTAAGTCTTTGGGCTTAACGAGATATTCTATTCCCCGCTCTTGAATTAATGTGTCGCCATAGATCACGTCTGGCCTACCCGCTCCCAGACTTTCTGCGACTTCGGAAAGTGCTGATTTAGAGGCGAATTTATCGCCGGCGTTCATGAAGTTGATGTATTGGCCGGTGGCGGCGGCGATGCCTTTGTTCATGGCGTCGTAGATGCCTTTGTCGGGTTCGCTGACCCAATGGGAGATGCGGTCAGCGTATTTTTTGATGATGTCAATGGAGCCGTCGGTTGAGCCGCCGTCGATAATAATGTATTCGATATCGGGATAGTCCTGGTTGAGGACCGACTGGATAGTATCTTCTAACTCGTCTGCGGCGTTATAGCAAACGGTAAC
>CAZLMV010000139.1:0-5788 GCA_964560625.1 uncultured Bacteroides sp.
GCTCCCTTCGTCGGTTTAGCAAACCGGTGGTTTCAGCCACTCACCCACCTCTCCGTGGTTTGTGGTATTGCGGGTGCAAAGTTACGGCAATTTTTTGGATTTTGCAAATTTTTTTGGAATTATTTTGAGAATTCTGAGAATTCTTGGTGGAGGCGGTTGAAGCGGGCGAGGTTTTCCGGGCCGAATCGGGCCATGGAGGCTTGGACTTGGGGGAGGGTTTTGCGGGTCATGGGGCCGGATTTGGAGTAGAATTTGTCGGCGTAGCAGATGAGGCGTTCGAGGAGGGTTTCGGGGATGAGGGGTCCGATGCCGGTGCCGGTGTGTCGTTCGGCTACACGGGCGGCCCATTCGGGGGCATGTTCGCGGCGGAGGAGGTCGGCGCCGAGGGGTCCGTGGTCAATGTAGGGGTGGGGTCCGTGGCAGTGGATGTCGGGGGCGGAGCAGAGGAGGATGCCGATGTCGTGGAGGAGGGCGGCGGCTTCGATTTGGGCGGGGTCGAGGGGGAGCCGGCAGCGGGCGGCGATGGAGAGGGCGAGGTCGGCTACGGAGCGGGCGTGGCGCATATAGATATCCCGAAGGGGGGTGCCTTCGGGATAGTATCGGTCGATGATGGTTTGGGGGTTAAAGGATAGTGTTCCAGCCATGGGTGTCGGGGGCTTCGCCGAGTTGGATTGCTTGGAGTCGGCGGTAGAGTTCGGTGGTGATGGGTCCGGGGAGGCCGTCGGGGGCGATGATGTATTTTTTGCCGGTGTCGAGGTCGTCGATTTCGGAGATAGGGGAGGCGACGGCGGCGGTTCCGCAGGCGGCGGCTTCGGAGACGGTTTCGAGTTCGTCAACGGTGATGTGACGTTCTTGGACTTCGAGGCCCATGTCGCGGGCTATTTGCATGAAGCTTTTGTTGGTGATGGAGGGGAGGATTGATTCAGAGGCGGGGGTTATGTATTTTCCGTCTTTGATGGCGAAGAAGTTGGCGGGGCCACATTCGTCGAGGTATCGTTTTTCTTTGGGGTCGAGGAAGAGGACGGCGCTGTAGCCAAGGGCGTGGGCTTCGGCTCCGGCTTTGATTGAGGCGGCGTAGTTACCGCCGACTTTGAATCGGCCGGTTCCTTTGGGGGCTACGCGGTCATATTGGCGGGTGATGCAGATTTTGGTGGGTTTGAATCCTTCTTTGAAGTAGGGGCCCACGGGGGATACGAAGACGAGGAAGAGGTATTCGGAGGCGGCTTTTACGCCGACTTGGGCGGAGGTTCCGATTTCGAGGGGGCGGATGTAGAGTGAGGCTCCGGAGCCGTAGGGGGGGATGAAGCGTTCGTTGGCTCGGACGGCGCGTTTGACCATTTCGCAGAAGAGTTCTTCCGTGACGGGTTGCATCATGAGTCCTTTGGCGGATTCGATGATTCGGCGGGCATTTTCTTCGAGGCGGAAGATGCGGATTTTGCCGTCTTTGCCGCGGAAGGCTTTGAGTCCTTCGAAGGCTTCTTGGCCGTAGTGGAGGGAGGTTGCGGCCATGTGGAGGGAGATAAATTCCGAGTCGGTTTCCTCAATGGGTCCCCAGTGGCCGTCGGCGAATCGACAGCGCACGTTGATGTCGGTTTTGAGGTAGCCGAAGGGAAGGCTTGACCAGTCAATTTCGTTTGATGTCATAGCGTTTTTTTGTTTTTTACCTTAGCGGCTAACTGAATAGCCCTAAATTCGACTGCAAAGTTACATACTTTTTTTGACTTTTTGGCGAAAAAAGCGATAATTTATGTGAAATGCGGGCAAATTTTCGTAACTTTGCCGCTATGAAACGCAATCGAGCCTATAAACCGACCAAGCGTTATCGGCTGACGTTTGTCAGCGAGAACACTTTGAACACGCTCTGGACCCTCCGCCTGAGCCGCCTGAAGGCGTGGGTTTTGGGCGGATTGTGTGTGGCCGCCATCGGGGCGCTGATAGCCCTGCTGTTTGGCCTGACTCCGCTTGGGTCCATCTTGCCGGGTTATTTGAAGCCTTCTGAGCGCCAGAGTCAGATTAATAATGCCTTGCGCTTGGATTCTTTGGCCGAGCGCCAGCAGGTCATGACCCAATGGATTGACAACTTAGAGGCTATCCTGACGGACAGCCTGCATCCTGCGGCCATTCCGACCAATCCGGAGCCGGTGACCGACGCGCTGCTTGCGGCTTCGGAGGCCGAGCAGAAGTTTGTCAACGACTGGACGGAGCGCGAGCGCTTCAACCTTACGCAGACGGCTCCGGCGGCCGCCTCGGGCATCAATCTTCGCTTGCCGTTGGCCACGGAGTTGCGGCGCGACACCCTCGCCGGCCCGTCGCTGCAAATTGAGTCGACGCGCGGCGCCACGGTCATGGCCATTCAAGGGGGCACGGTGATTGACTCTCATGTTGACATCGCCTCGGGGCGCACCGTCGTCTTGGTTCAGCATCCCATGGATTTCGTGAGCCGCTATGAGGGCTTGGCGAGGAGCTTTGTGGCCACCGGGCAGCCGGTTTCGGCCGGCGCCGCGCTCGGGCTGCTTGGCGACGACGCGCTGCTTCGGCTGACTATCTACAGAGCCGGGACTCCGCTGCTGCCTTGATTTCAGCGGCGGATTGGAGCAATTGGAGCAATCTGAGCAATTGGAGCAATCTGAGCAATCTGAGCAATTGGAGCAATTGGAGCAATTGGAAATATTTAGCGCGCCCGGGCTGGGGAGCCGGGGCGCGCTTTTTTTGACCTTGTGGGGGGTTAGGCTTTGTAGGTGTCGACTTCGGCGGGGGTGAAGTTGGCGATGAACTCGGAGTGTTGGGCCACGAGGGCATCGGTGAGGTTGCCGTAGACGATGCAGGATTTGGTGAAGGAGTCGTTGCGCTGGGCGTCGAGCAGGAGGAGGTAGCTCATGACGATGCTGCCGGCCATTTCTACGAGGCGACGGCCCATGAAGTCAACGAGGGTCTGGTCTTTTTTCTCGACCACGGAGGCGAGAGCGGCCTGATATTTCTCGACGATGGCTTCGAGGCGCACTTTGACGGCTTCGAGTTCGGGCTTGAGGGGCTCACCGGCGGCGAGCTGGGCGCGATAGCTTTCAATGAGGGTATTGATGGTGCCGGAGGTGACATGGCGAATGGCTGCGACGACCTGGAGCTGGGTGGTACCTTCATAGATTGAGGTGATGCGCGTGTCGCGATAGAGGCGTTCGCAGGCGTAGTCCTTCATGAAGCCGGAGCCGCCGTGGATCTGGATGCAGTCGTAGGCGTTTTGGTTGGCATATTCGGAGCCGAGACCTTTGGCCAAGGGGGTGCAAGCGTCGGCGAGTTTGGAGTAATATTTGGCTTCTTTCTTTTCTTCGGGGGTGAGGGGGCGCTCCTTGGCGATGTCGTCGTAGACCTTGTAGAGGTCAACGTAGCGAGCGGTTTCGTAGAGCAGCGAGCGAGAGGCGTCGAGCTTGGCCTTCATCGTGGCGAGCATTTCGTAGACGGCGGGGAACTCGATGATGGCTTTGCCGAACTGCATGCGCTCTTTGGCATACTGGAGGGCTTCGCGATAGGCGAGTTCGGAGCAGCCTACGCTCTGGGCGGCGATGCCGAGGCGGGCGCCGTTCATCAGGGCCATGACGTATTTAATCAGGCCAAGGCGGCGGCTGCCGCAGAGTTCGGCTTTGGCGTTTTTGTAGACGAGTTCGCAGGTGGGCGAGCCTTTGATGCCCATTTTGTTTTCAATGCGGCGCACGGTTACTCCGCCGTCGCGCTTGTCGTAGATGAACATTGAGAGGCCGCGGCCGTCTTTGGTGCCTTCTTCAGAGCGGGCCAGGACGAGGTGGATGTCGGCGTCGCCGTTGGTGATGAAGCGCTTAACGCCGTTGAGGACCCAGGTGCCGTCTTCGAGCTGCGAGGCCTTGAGCATAACGCTCTGGAGGTCAGAGCCGGCGTCGGGCTCGGTGAGGTCCATACTCATGGTTTCGCCGGCGCAGACGCGGGGAATGAATTTCTGCTTCTGTTCTTCGTCGGCAAATTCATAGATGGTCTCGGCGCAGTCTTGCAGGCCCCAGAGGTTTTCAAAGCCGGTGTCGGCGCGGGAGACGATGTCGGCGGCCATGATGTAGGGGGTGATGGGGAAGTTGAGGCCACCGAGGCGACGGGGCATGGACATGCCCATGAGGCCGGCCTTGCGGCAGGCGTCGAGGTTGACCTGAGTGCCGTCAGCGTAGATCACGCGGCCGTTTTCCACGCGGGGACCTTGATGGTCCACGGCTTCGGCGTTGGGGGCGATGATTTCGCCGCAGATGTCGCCGACGATTTCCAGGACCTTGTCATAATTGTCCATGGCGTCCTCGAAGTTGTAGGGGGCATAGTCAAACTTCTCGGCGTCGGAGTATTCGCGTTCCTTGAGCTCCACGATTTTCCGCATGAGCGGGTGGGTGAGGTGGTGCTTGAGGTCGGGATTGTCAGTATAAAAATTAGCCATGATTACTTGGAGTTCTTTTTGTAATACTTAATCAATTTGGGGACGATGTCCTCGACATTGCCGGTGATGACATAGTCGGCAATGGTATTGATCGGCGCATTGGGGTCATTATTGATGGAGATGATGATGGAGCTTTCCTGCATGCCGGCAATGTGTTGGATCTGGCCGGAGATGCCGCAGGCAATATAGAGCTTTGGGCGCACGGTGGTGCCGGTCTGGCCGATTTGGCGGCCGTGTTCAACCCATCCGGCGTCGACGGCGGCGCGGGTTGCACCGACTTCGCCGCCAAGGACCTTGGCGAGTTCAAAAATCTGGTCAAAACCTTCCTTGGAGCCTACGCCATAGCCGCCGGCCACGATGATGGGGGAGTTTTTGATGTTGATTTTTGACTTTTCGATGTGGCGGTCAATGATTTCAACGACGTAGTCTTCGGGTTTTACGTAGTCGTCGGCTTTGAGTTCGATGACTTCGGCTTTGTGGTTGGGGTCATAGACCTCTTTTTTCATTACGCCTTCGCGCACGGTTGCCATCTGGGGGCGACATTCGGGGTTGACGATGGTGGCCACGATGTTGCCGCCGAAAGCGGGGCGAATCTGATAGAGGAGGTTTTGGTAGCTCTTGCCGGTCTTGGGGTCGGTGTGGTCGCCGATTTCCAGGGAGGTGCAGTCGGCGGTCAGGCCGCTGTGGAGGCAGGAGCTCACGCGGGGGCCGAGGTCGCGGCCAATGGTGGTGGCGCCCATCAGGCAGATCTGCGGCTTAATCTGGCGGAACAGATTGATGAGCAGGGCTGCGTGGGGGTTGGTGGTGTAGGGGGCCAGGCGGGCGTCGTCAACTTTGTAAACGACGTCGGCGCCGTAGGGGGCCAGGACTTTTTCCACGTCGCCGAGGTTATGGCCGGCAACGATTGCTTCGAGCTTGACGCCGAGCTTATCGGCAAGGACGCGACCCTTGGTCAGCAGTTCGAGGCTGACGTCGGCCACGTGGTCTTCATCCCATTCGCAATAGACGATGAGGTTATTGTTATCTTGTGACATAGTTTGAATTTTCTTAGCCGATGGTGTGGTTAGCAATCAGTTCCTTGATGAGATCTTCGAGCTGCTCATCGTTGTTTTCGAGGCGGCGGCTTTCCTTGGCGGTGAAGACCACGTTTTCAATGGCCTTAACCTTGGTGGGAGAGCCGGGGAAGCCGATTTGTTCGGGGTCAGCTTCGACGAATGCGGCATTCCATTCCTGAATGATTTCGGGGCAGCGGGCGTCGGCGCGCTTGGCGGCTTCTTCGCTCAGAGCGGTTTTTTCAGTGGGGGAAGCGGCATATTTGAACTTGCAGACGCGCTGGGCGTTGCGGGG
>CAZLMV010000140.1:0-5781 GCA_964560625.1 uncultured Bacteroides sp.
AGGGGGATTAGCGGGCGAGGCGGATGGTGGTTTTTAGGGCGGGGAAGTTTAGGGTGAGGAGGGCTTCGTCGGGGTCGTAGATGGCGAAGTGTTCGCCGGGGAGAGGGCGGCCGGTGGCGTCGGTCCAGGTTAGGATGTAGTGGTTTTGGAATCCGCGGGAGGTGAGTGTGCCTTTGCGCATGCCGGGTTTCCAGGCGGAGGCGTTGACTTTTGCGCCGCCTAAGTAGATGAGATCGAATCCGTTAGGTGTTGGGAGCAGGCCGAGTTGGTATTGTCCGCCTATGCGGCTGGAGCGCGATTCGTTTGAGTCAAGGTAGGTGAGCACGACGAGGGAGTTGAGGTCGGCGTCGGTCATGAGTGGGGTTAGGTCGTAGTCGTCGGTTTCGGCAATTAAGTCGCTGATTTTCAGCTTTCCAGAGGGGGCAGTGACGGTTAGAGTGCCACCTTCGGGTCTGTTGAGTCCATCAACGGTCATCACGGCGCTCAAATGGTCTTCGCCGACAAGTATGCGGGCTTGGTCGCCATGCCATTCCACGGCTAAGGAGTTCCACCCGCCGGAGCAATTCAAATCACTGATTTCTACGCTTTTATCGGCGGCCGTGATAGTGATTTTGGGGTCAGAAATGCCTTCGATGACGTTGCGACAGTCAAAAGCGATGTTGACGGAGTCGGTATCCCACGCTAATGTCCATTGGCTCAGCTTTCCCATGCGTGCGTTTGAGAGGCTCACTCGCGCTTCGACGGCGGCGATTTTGCCTTCGGGGAGTTGGCCCGACGCGTCCAAATAATGCAACTTGGCGTGGGCAGCGAGCGGCATGAGGAGCAAGAGGAAAATTAAACGTTTCATAATCAGCTGATTCTGGCCCAGTCCATTGAGCGGTCAAAGAGTTTGGAAATTTGGGCGGCAACGGCTGGATGTTCGCTCAAGGTAGGGTCGGCATCAAGGAGCTTAATGGCCTCAGCGCGAGCAATTTCCATGATTTGCGTGTCGGAAACTAATGAGGCGACTTTGAGGTTGATGGGCAGGCCGCTTTGCATGGTGCCTTCAATGTCGCCGGGGCCGCGGAGCTTCATGTCTTCTTCGGCCACGATGAAACCGTCGGTCGTAGAAGTCATGATTTCCAGGCGTTTACGGGTGTCAGCGCCTATGTTCTGCTTGCTCATTAAGATGCAAAAACTTTGGTCGGCACCTCGGCCAACGCGTCCGCGCAATTGGTGGAGCTGACTGAGGCCGAATCGCTCGGCGTTTTCAATGAGCATGACCGACGCGTTGGGCACGTTCACGCCCACTTCAATCACGGTTGTCGCCACCAAAATGTGGGCCTTTCCGGAGGCAAAAAGTTCCATCTGGCGGTCTTTTTCGGCGGGTTTCATGCGCCCGTGGACCATGGCAACGCGGAAGTCCTTAAAGAGGTGACTGATAAACTCATAGCCCTCCTCTAAGGAACGCGCTTCGAGTTTGTCGGTTTCTTCAATCAGGGGGTAAACAATATAGGCTTGTCGGCCCTCGAGGAGCTGCTTGTGGATGCCGTCGTAGACCTTTTGACGCTGAGAGTCAAAGCGTAACACGGTCATCACCGGCTTTCGTCCGGGCGGAAGTTCGTCAAGGATGCTGACGTCAAGGTCGCCATAGACGGTCATGGCCAACGTGCGCGGAATCGGCGTGGCGGTCATGACCAACACATGGGGGGCGATGGCGGCCTTCTGCCATAGGCGTGCGCGCTGGGCAACGCCAAATCTATGTTGCTCATCTATAACGACATAGCCGAGGTTTTTGAATTGCACGGCGTCTTCAATCACCGCGTGTGTGCCGATGAGAATATGGAGGGAGCCGTCGATGAGTTGACGATGGATTTCGTCGCGTTCGCGCTTGGGGGTAGAACCGGTCAGCAGGCGGATGTTGACACCGATTTGTCCTGCCATCTCCGAGAGGCTTTCAAAATGTTGAGTAGCAAGGATTTCCGTGGGTGCCATCATGCATGCCTGCGTGCCGTTATCGAGCGCTATGAGCATGGTCAGCAGAGCCACGAGGGTCTTGCCGGAGCCGACATCGCCCTGAAGAAGGCGATTCATCTGTCGCCCGGTGTTCATATCGGCCCTAATTTCCTTAATTACACGCTTTTGCGCGCCGGTGAGGGGGAAGGGCAAACAGTCCGAGTAGAAGCGATTAAAGAAATCGCCAACTTGGTCAAATCGGTGGCCTAAGAGCTGCTGAGAGCGGTGGCGACTATAGCGTACAATGTTGAGTTCCAGGAAGAAAAGCTCCTCAAACTTAAAGCGATACTTAGCGCGCTCGGCCTCAATCATGTTTGCGGGTTTATGGATGGCCCGTAAGGCGTCGGCAAGCGGCATTAAGTGCTGTGAATCAATCACTTCCTGCGGCAGCGGGTCCTTCACCCCAGTTAGCCCGTCCAAAGCCTGGAGCATGAGTTTATGCAGGGCGCGAGAGGTGAAATTCTTGCGCGTGAGTCCTTCCGTCAGCGGATAGACGCCGCGCAGGCCTTTCTGAGCCACTGCGGCAGCCTCCGTATCCATCTCAGGATGAGCCAATTGCCAGTGGCGATTAAACTCCGTGGGCTTGCCAAAAAGCACATAAACCGTGTCGGGGTTCAGCCGCTCACGCACCGACTTAACATTGCGAAACCAAACCACCTCAATAGTGCCTGTGCCGTCGGAAAACAGGGCAACCAAGCGCTGCTTGAACCCTTCGCCCTGCACGTTAGCACTGATAAAGCGCCCGCGCAGTTGAATCATCGGGAGCTCCGTGCCGCGCAGGTCAGAAATCTTATAGATTTGCGAGCGGTCAACGTAGGTGGTCGGATAATGACGCAGGAGGTCGCCTACTGTCTTGACTCCCAATTCCTTACGGAGCACTTCGGCGCGCTGAGGCCCGACGCCCTTGAGATACATTATGTCGCTTTCCGGGGTCATTCTCTCTTCAAATAAAGTGCAGCAATTTCGAGGTCAAGCGGCAGGGTGATTTTCAAATTTTGAGGCGAACCGGGGGTGAGGGCTATGTCGCCAAAGCCGGCGGCTGTCATTACTGATGCATCGTCGGTAAACTCTTGTCCTTCAGTTATTTGATAAGCCTTGCGGAGCATCTCGGCACGAAAGGCCTGAGGGGTCTGCACGCATCTGAAATCGGCCCTATTTACGGGCGCGCCATCTGAAGCGCGGCGCAGGGAGTCAATCACGGGAACAACGGGAATAGCCCCATGATGAGTTGCGCAAGCCTCTATGGCAGAGAGGATTGACTCCCGCGAGGGCAATGGCCGGGCGCCATCGTGAACCAAAATCACGTCGGCCTCCATTCCTTCAATGGCTTTGAGTGCGTTTTTGACTGATTCTCCGCGAGTTGCGCCGCCATAGGCCATCATGCACCCCTGAGGCACCTCGGCCTCAAATCCGGGCGAGATGACCACGACAGTAGGCGCAAAATCCGTGGCCTCACGAAGCCTCCTGACGGCATGAGTCAACACCGTCTCACCCGCCAAAAGGCAAAACTGCTTCGGCTTGTCGGCGCCGAAGCGAGTGCCGCTGCCGGCTGCAACTACTATGTTGAGAATCTTCATTTTACGATATTGGAATTATAATAATTCGGGTCACCGGTCACCTCCTCACCAACCCACGGCGGCAACGATAGAGCCTCCGATTCGCTCTGTAATTCAGCCTCGGCAAGCCATAGCTTTCGAGGGGAGTGAAACTCGTCTATTTCCCACGTTTGACCTTCATAATCAACCAAATAGCGGGTCTTGTCTATAATCTTACCGACGCAAAGCGAGAGCAACTCTCGGGCATCATTGGCCGGAATCTCATACTCATACTCCGCGCGCGTCGCCCCATGGGTTAACCCCTTGATTGTCAGGAATCCACGCTCTCCTTTCAGGCGCACACGGACAGTCCGCTCCGGGTCAACCGACAGATAACCCTGCGAAATTCTGACAGACTCCCGCGCGGCGTTTTTCACCGCCTCGGAATCTGCCACCAAAAATTTCCTTTCAATCTCCTTTCCCATACGGTAAAATCGGTTAATCCTCGTCCTCTTCCTCGTCGTCGAAGTCGAGGTCGTCAAAGTCGCTCCAGAGGTCGGAGGTGAATTGCTCGAGCTCGCGGCCTTCTTTTTTGGTGGGACGGCCGAGACCCTTGCGGCGGTCAACGAAGCCGGCAATTTTTACCATGTCGAGGATGTCGAGTTCGCTCTTCGGAGTGATGTTTTCCATATATTCGGGCACGAGTTTCGCCCCTAAGCGATTCTGAACCAACTGGATAACGCGAAATGAATAGGTCACGGGCGACTTGCGTACCTTCACCACATCACCGACCTTAAGCATGCGTGAAGGCTTGACTATCACGTCGTTAACCTCCACTCGGCCTTTTTTCACGGCATCCGTGGCAATCGAGCGCGTCTTGAACACTCTGACGGCCCACAGCCATTTATCAACTCGGCAATCCATTGATTTACTTGTTGTTATAGTTACACATGGCTGTTTGAAGCCCCGCTAACACAAACGTCTTGATCGCCTCGATAGCCACGTCAATTCGCGCCGGAAGAGCCTCCATTTGCTCCGGGGTGAATTTTCCCAACACATAATCAATCTGATGGCCGCGGGCAAAATCTGACCCGATGCCGAAGCGCAGACGCGGATATCCCTGAGTGCCAAGACATAAGGCGATGTTTTTCAACCCGTTATGGCCGGCATCTGAGCCGCTCCCCTTCAAGCGGATGGCCCCAAAAGGAAGCGCTAAATCGTCAACCAAAATCAAGATGTGATCCACAGGGATCTTCTCCTTTTGGCTCCAATATCTCACGGCCTCGCCGCTCAGATTCATGTAAGTCGACGGCTTCAAAAGGACTAACTGCTTGTTTTTCAGCCGACAATGGGCCACGTCGCCATACCTCTCGGTCTTGAAAGAGATATTGGACGCTCCCGCAAGAGCATCCAATATCATAAAGCCGATGTTGTGGCGGGTAAGGCGATATTCCTCGCCAATGTTCCCAAGCCCAACAATCAAATATTTCATACAGTAAATTACTTACCGGCGGCAGCAGCGGCAGCGGCACCACGAGCAGCACGAGTCAGAGCCACGGTGCAGACTAC
Organism: uncultured Bacteroides sp.; assembly: GCA_964560625.1. Taxonomy (GTDB): domain Bacteria; phylum Bacteroidota; class Bacteroidia; order Bacteroidales; family Muribaculaceae; genus UBA3263. The sequence continues at coordinate 5,100 of CAZLMV010000140.1, forward strand.
TGCGTTCTTAGCGTTGATCAGTTCCAGGCCGTCGAAGTGGAGATCGCCAACCTGCATGGTCTTGCCAAGGCCGAGATTATCAACGTTGATGACGAGCTTTTCAGGCACGTCGGTATAGATTGCGCGAACGCGCAGCTTCTTCATGTTCAGCTGGAGCTTACCACCGGCCTTCACACCTTCGGCGTGGCCTTCAAGGATTACGGGCACTTCGATAACCACGGGTTTCTTATCGTTAACTTCCAAGAAGTCAATGTGAAGAACATTGTCCTTTACGGGGTGGAACTGGATATCCTTCAGGATAGCGTGACGCTTTTCGCCGTTCACTTCGAGATCCACGGTGAAGATTTCAGGGGTGTAGATGAGCTTGCGCACTGCGTCGTTGGTCACGACGATGTCAGTGGTGATCAGGCCCTTGCCGTCTTCGATTTCCACGAGCTTCTCGCCCGGCTTCAAAGTGCCGCTGTAAGGAAGGGTTACAACTTCGCCGCCATTGATAACTGCGGGGATTTTACCTTCGGCACGAAGAGCCTTGGTTGCTTTCTTGCCGAGGTCGGTACGAGGTTCGGCTACGAGTTCAAAAGTTTTCATTCTGAAAAATTGTTTGGTTTTGTGTTACTAAAAATTAAACGTTTACGTAAAATTTCCCATCACACGTCTGGAAAACTGCCCGCAAAGTTACAAA
>CAZLMV010000141.1:0-5738 GCA_964560625.1 uncultured Bacteroides sp.
GCCTCCTCGGTGCAAAACTGCCTCTACTGGAAAGGCGGCGCAAACCGCTGGTTTAATGGCAGTAAGATCTACAAATTTGATTGCGCCACCCGCGAGCAGTCGCTCTTTATCGACCTCGACGAAGAGGGCGCCGACTGGAAACTCTATGGCTGCGCTCTCGGCGTCCATCCCGAGACTGACGAGGTCTATATGGCTCTATATCACGAATTTGGCATGCCAACCTACATCACTCGCCGCTATTCCCCCTCCGGGACCCTGATTCGCGACTACGACATGATTTCCAACTACTGGTTCCCCTCTCTCCCCATCTTCCAAACCGCCTCAGAAACCGGAATTGACCGCCTCCCGGCCCCCACTTCCGAAGAAATCTACACCCTCCAAGGCCAAAAACTCCCCGCAAACCAACCCCTTCCTCCCGGCATCTACATCAAACTCACCCCCGCCGGGCCCCAAAAATTCCTAATACGGTAACTCGAATAGCTAAAATAGCTAATTTAGCTAAAATAGCTACAAAACACCCGCAAAGCATTTTGTATTTTTCATTTATTTTTAGTAACTTTGCGGGTGTTTTTCAAATGACAGAAAGTCGTGAGTCGACGATTTATATATCTTATATTCAGCCTGTTGACTTGCCTGCTCGGCCTCGCCGCTGAGCCGGCAGACTCCGTTTCTGTCGCCCCCGAGGTCACCGATTCCGTCCCCGCAGGCCCGAAAAAGCGCATTGTCCGCGAAAAAGTTGACCTCGACAACACGGTGAATTTCACCTCCTCCGACTCCATGATCGTCATTGGCCGAAACCATTCCTACATGTATGGCAACAGCAAAGTGACCTACGGCGACCTCCAGCTCACGGCCGAAAACATTGACCTCGACCTCAAGACGAGCAACGTCAACGCAACCGGCACCGTCGACTCCTTAGGCGTCAAAAAAGGAATGCCCAATTTCTCGCAAGGCGGCGAGTCATATGACTCCGAATCAATGAGTTACAACTTCAAGACCGAGCGAGGCTACATCACCAACGTTATCACCCAGCAGGGCGAGGGATATCTCACCGGCGGCCAGGCCAAGCGCATTGAAAACGGCGAATTTTACATCAAAGATGGCCGATACACCACCTGCGACGACCACGAGCATCCCCACTTCCACCTGCAAATCACCAAAGGCAAAGTCAAACCCGGAAGCAACATCGTCACCGGCCCGGCCTACATGGTTTTGGCCGGTTTGCCGCTGCCCATTGCCGTGCCGTTCGGCTACTTTCCCTTCACGAAAAAATATTCCTCGGGCATCATCTTCCCCACCGTAGGCGATGACTATCGCCGAGGCTTTTACCTGACCAACGGCGGCTACTATTTCGCTATCAATGACAACGTTGACCTCGCCCTAACCGGCCAGATTTACACCAAAGGCACCTGGGGCGTAAATGCCCGCTCATCCTACGTCAAACGCTATAAATATGCCGGCAACGTGGCCATCAGCTATCTGCGCACCGTCGACGGCGAAAAAGGCTCACCCGACTATTCCAAGGCCACCAACTTCCAGGTCATCTGGAACCACCAGCAGGACTCCAAGTTCAACCCGAACATGACCTTCTCGGCCTCCGTAAACTTCGCCACGAGCGGCTACTCGCGCAAAGACGTAGTGTCCTATTACTCAAGCAATTTCACGGAGAACACCAAGAGTTCTACGGTCAACATGACCTATCGATTCCCGGGGACTAAATGGTCGCTGTCAACGTCAATGAACATCACCCAGCGTTCATCGGACGAGATGCTCAACGTCTCCTTCCCCAACCTGACCGTAACCATGGCTCAGACAGCCCCATTTAAGCGCAAACACCCCGTGGGCGCCGAAAAATGGTATGAAAAAATCAAAATCTCCTATTCCGGTCAGCTCCAAAACTCCCTGACCGCCAAACAGGACGAATTTTTCAAAAAATCACTCATCAAGGACTGGCGTAACGGCCTGCGCCACTCCGTGCCCATCTCCGCTACTTTCCAGCTGCTCAAGTACATAAACGTCACCCCGAGCATCCAGATGACTGACCGCATGTACTTCCAGAAAGTGCGCCGCCAATGGGACCCCAACGCCGCCGCCGAAGTGGCCGACACCACTTACAGCTTCTACAACGTCTTCGATTTCTCCGCCTCCTTGGGCGTCTCCACCAAGCTCTATGGCTTCTGGCAACCCTTAGGCTTCTTGGGCAAGAAAATCAAGATGATCCGCCACGTCATGACCCCCACCATCTCCCTTTCCGGCGCGCCTGACTTCGGCACTCCCTTCTGGGGATATTATGGTCGTTATCAGTATGTTGACGCCAATGGCGACACCCAGACCAAGCAATATTCCTACTTCCAAAACGGCCCCTATGGCTCAGCCTCCACTGGCAAGCAGGGAATAGTCAGCTTCTCCTTGGCCAACAACCTCGAAATGAAGGTCAACACCAATAATGACTCCATCGGCGAAAAGAAAGTCTCGCTGATTGAAAACCTCTCCCTGAGCCAAAGCTATAACTTTGCCGCCGACTCGCTGAATTGGTCGAACCTCAACACCTCCATCCTTCTGCGCATAACCAAGGGCTTCAACCTGAACCTCTCGGCCGTGTGGGACGTCTATACCTACAAGCTCAATCAATATGGCACCCCCTATCGCTCCAACACCCTGCGCCTGACCTCCGGCAAGGGCTGGGGCCGACTCTCCTCCACCGGCACCAGCTTCAGCTATAACTTCAACAACGACACCTTCAAAAAGCTCTTCGGCCGCAAAAAGAAGAACAAAGACGGCGAAGAAAGCGACGACGGCGACAAGAAAACCGACACCAAGAAAAAGACATCCGCCGGAGAGTTTGACCCCGACGGATATCTCCACTGGCAATTCCCCTGGAACCTAAACGTCAGCTATTCAGTGCAGTATGGCTACGGGAAATTCAACAAAAAGAAGATGGAGTATGACGGCAAATGGACCCAAAACCTCAGTTTCAGCGGAAGCATAAACCCCACGCCCAACTGGAATTTCTCCTTCTCGGCATCGTATAACTTTGACCTGAAGAAGATTGCCTACATGAGCTGCAACATCAGCCGCGACCTCCATTGCTTCACCATGACCGCGAGCTTCGTGCCCCTCGGCCCGTATAAGAGCTATAACTTCCACATCGCCGTGAAGTCCTCGCTCCTCTCCGACCTGAAATACGACAAACGCTCGTCCTACAACGACGCCATCGACTGGTATTAATGCTTTTTGAAGTAGGCCTTGACGGTTTGGCGGTCGACGGTCACCAGGAGCAAATCCTCCAAGGGCAATTCACACCCCTCGGCGATATTTGCCGGAGTCAGCCCCACGTCAATGTCGGCCAAATTCGCAGCCTTATAATCACCCTCAATGCTGAAATATTCCAAGTCCTGCTCATGGGTCAGCGCAAAAACCTGAGGGTTAGCGCCTAACATCCCGATGGCATAGCCTTTGATTTCAGAGGCCTTCTCCTTGACCTTGGCCGGAGTGGTCACCTCATAATCTAACGTAACAATCGTATTCGGAGCTTCAAAATAAGTATCAGGGTCGTTCAGAGCCACATTTGCCGGCAGAGGAGTACCATCGGTGGCCTTCAGCCAATCCAAAAAGTCCTGATGAAGCTGATTCCAATAAGGGTTATCATCATTTACATCAGCACGCGTCTCCCCCGACAAAACGCCGTCGGCAAACCTTACGGCCGTCAGCACCTGCCCGGGCACGGCATAAAACTCACTTTCCGAAACGGTCGTCCCATTCATTTTGAACTCCTTAACATCTGGAAAGAGAGCCTTGATCAACGACTTGTCGGTAGACTGCAAAACCCCTGAGTTCGGAAAAACCACCGTGTAATACGAATCCGGATAGTCGGCCCGCGAAAGATCCCCCGGCATAATGAAGTGAAATTGCTCGGCAATCTCCGGCGTCGGCTGCGCACCATATATATAATAGGTGTTGACCAGACCGTCGGCGCGGCGAGGCTCCTCCTGAGCAGAGGCCACCGAGCTCATTCCCGCCACGGCGAGCATGAGCGAAAGAATCCAATTGCGTTTCATATGCTAACTATTTGCGGAGGAAGGCTTTGATCTGTTTGCTGTCCATCACCAAGAGAAACAGATCTTTCTCGGGAAGATGGAGCTGAGCGGCAATATTGGCCGGAGTCAGCGGGCCTTTAATATCCTCAATATTTGAGCTCATAAAGCCGCCGATATACTCGTCTCCGGGGTTGAAACACCTCCAAGATTCATCATTGGTAATTGCATAAATCTGCGGATTGCCGTTCATATACATTACGAAGCCCTTAACCTCTTCTAACTTTTCCTTAACCTTGGCCGGAGTGGTAATGAGAAAATCCAAAGTGACAATCGTTTTGGGATCCTCAAAATATGTGTCAGGGTCATTGAGCGCAACATTTGCCGGCATAGGATTGTTCGCATTGGCTTTCAGCCATTCCAAGGTCTCCTGCATGACTTTCTCCCTATAAGGATTATCATCATTAACCTCAGCGCTTGATTCCGCAGTCAAAACGCCATCGGCAAAGCTCACCTTTGTCAGCAGCTGCCCCGGCACGGCATCAAACTCCGCCTCCGTAACAGTCTTGCCGTTCAATACATACTCCTTAACCTCGGGAAACAGGTCCTTAATTATCGGCTTATTAAATGCACATAAAACCCGCGAACCCGGAAAAACCAAAGTATAATACGAATCAGCATTGGTGGTATGAGTCAGATCGCCGGCCATAATGAAATGATATTTCTCAACTACTTCCGGCGTCGGCTGCGCACCATAGATATAATAGTAGATGTTATTCCGGCCGTCGGCGCGGCGAGGCTCCTCCTGAGCAGAGGCCATCGAGCACATTCCCACTAAGGCGACCATGAGCGAAAGAATCCAATTGCGTTTCATAAAGTGATGATTTAATGTTAACTATTTCACTGCAAATATACGAAAAAAATATCAATTCTCAAAAAATTTGCAATTTCCGCGAGGTTTTAGTAAATTTGCAGTGCTAAATAGTTAACCATTCATTCAAAACAGATAGTTATGCTTGAACTTAGTGAAGTCTTCAAAGCTTCGCGTGTGCTGAAGGGCGTGGCCCGTCGCACCCCGATTATGTTTGCCTCGCGTATCAATCCCGAGGCCAAAGTGCATCTGAAATGCGAGAACCTGCAAAACACCGGCTCCTTTAAGCTGCGCGGCGCTTATTACAAGATTTCGCAACTCTCCGAAGAGGAAAAATCGCGCGGCGTAATTGCCTGCTCCGCCGGCAACCATGCCCAGGGTGTGGCCCTCGGCGCCTCGCGCAACGGCATCAAATCCATCATCTGCCTCCCCGCCGGCGCTCCGCTGAGCAAGGTGGAAGCCACCAAGGGCTATGGCGCGGAAGTGTGCATGGTGCCCGGCGTGTATGACGACGCCTACGCCAAAGCCGTAGAGCTCCGCGACGAACACGGCTACACCTTCGTTCACCCCTTCGACGACGAAAAAGTTATTGCCGGACAAGGCACCATCGGCCTGGAAATCATCGAGGATTTCCCCGAAGTGGAAGCCGTAATCGTGCCCATCGGTGGCGGCGGCCTCATTGCCGGCGTGGCATTCGCAATCAAGTCTCTGCGCCCCGACGTCAAAGTCTATGGCGTGCAGTCTGAAGGCGCTCCCTCAATGTATAACTCCATCAAGGAGGGCAAGCGCGTCCACCTCGATTCCGTCAAGACCATTGCCGACGGCATTGCCGT
>CAZLMV010000142.1:0-4101 GCA_964560625.1 uncultured Bacteroides sp.
TCCTTGTAGGCCGACGAGCGCTGAATGTAAGGGATAATCTCCGTTTCGCCGTCGTTGGGGCAGACCCAGACGTCGTAGTCTATCGAGCCGATTTGCTCTTCGAGGTCCTGCGCGCGGGTCAGGAAGTCATTGTCGTGCTCCTCGTCCATCAGTCGCATCTTCGAGTTGCAGCGCGGGCAGCGGTGGGTGCCCCGACGCAGGCGGTGGCGAATCAGCAGCAGCGGAATCAGGGCGAAGAGCGCCATGCCGAGGGTGACGAACGTCAGAAACAGGATGGTCGGAAAGATGCTGTCCAAGGCCACGTATTGCGCATGGCGATCTTTCGACGCCGAGGTCCAGAGCTTATAAATTAGCAGCGCGACGGCAAAGATAGCCGCAATCAGGGCTAAAATCAAGTATATCTGAAAGATGCGCTCGCCGGAGAGGTCATCGTCGGCGGCGGAGTCGTTGGCATACTTACTGCGGATTTGCTCGCGCGCGTCGGGGTCGGTAAGAATGTCGGAAACGGTTGATATGGCGGTGTTTACGCCTCCGTCAAAGTCTCCTTCGCGGAATCGGGGTGCGATTTCGCGGCGAATGATGGTGCCGAGCAGCCCGTCGGGGAGCAAGCCTTCGAGGCCGGTGCCCGTGCGAAACACTACGCGGTGGCTATCCTTGGCCACGAGCAGCAGCAGGCCGTTTTTGGTGTCCTTTTTGCCCACGCCCCACTGATTGAACAGCTCCGTGGCGAAATCGTCGATATCCGTCTGAGTATCAACGTCGTCCACGGCCACGACGACCACCTCGGCCGACGTGGCGCCATTGATGGCCCGCAGCCGGGAGTTCAGCTCCTGCTCGCCCGCGGGGGTAAGCACCCCGTCAGGATTCGTCACGAAGCGGGTGCTGTCGGCCAAGTGAACGTTGGGAATCTCCTTGACCGAATAAGTCTTGGCCGCCGCCGGCAAAAGCAGCGCCAGCGACATTATTATATATATAAGGAGTCGGCGGGCGGTCATACGGCAGGGAGCGACATGCCCAAGAGGCGGCGATAGAGGTCAAGGGCGTAGACATCGGTCATGGAGGCCACATGGTCCACGGCGGCTTGCACCTTGGTAAACAGGTCGGGGGAGTTGACGTCATACTGCCCGGGGACCTTGCTCAGCAGCAGGCGCGAGTAGTTTTCCTCGGGGAAGCGCACGGCGTGGATGAGTTTTTCCATAAGGAAAGTGACGATGCGGTTACCGGCCAACTCGACGTCGACCACCTCCGGCGCGCGGTAAATGCGGTCCCACGACACGCGGTTACACTCCTCATAGGCCCTCCTGGCCTCGGGGCGGATATGCTCGAGCAGCGACCCGGAGAACTCGCCGGCAAGGATTGCCTCCTCATTCTCCACAAAGGCCTCGGCGCAGCAGCTCACTAATTGGCCGATGACGCAGGAACGCATGTAGCCGATGCGCTCGTTGGGGTCGGAGATGTCGGCCATGATCTGCTCCATATGGGCGCGGCGCTCGTCGTCAAAAAAGCCTAACAGCAGGCGCTTGACCTCGTCGTGGCTCAGGATTTTCAGCTTGTGGGCGTCTTCCAGGTCCATGACTTCATAGCAAATGTCGTCGGCCGCCTCCACGAGGTAGACCAACGGATGGCGCGCGTAGGCCACTCCTTCGCCCTCCAAGCGGGGGATGCCCAATTCGTCGGCAATGCGTTTGTAGCTCTCAATCTCCGTGCAAAAGAAGCCGAACTTGTTGGCTTTCGGGGAGATACGGCTCTCGTAGGGGTACTTGACGATGGAGGCGAGCATGGAGTAGGTCATGGCAAATCCGCCCTTGCGCCGGCCCTGAAACTGATGGGTCAGCTGGCGGAAGGAGTTGGCATTGCCCTCGAAGTTGATGAGGTCGCTCCACTGGTCGGCGGTGAGCTCCGGCTGCAAATCGCGCCCGGCGCCCTCGCTGAAAAAGGTCGAGATGGCCTTTTCGCCGCTATGGCCGAAGGGGGGATTCCCTAAGTCGTGGGCCAAGCAGGCGGCGGCGACGATGTCAGGGAGGTCATGGAGCTTCATGGCCCAGACCTCGGCGGCATACTTGGGGAGCAGGGCGCCCACCACTTCGCGCGCCATGGAGCGGCCCACGCAGGCCACTTCCATGCTGTGGGTCAGGCGGTTATGCACGAAAATGCTTCCCGGCAGCGGAAACACCTGAGTTTTGTTCTGAAGCCGCCGGAAGGGCGAAGAAAAGACCAGGCGGTCATAGTCGCGCTGGAAGTCGGAGCGCGTTTGCCCGGGTCGGTCCTGATGATAATGTTCCAGGCCGAAACGCTTGTCAGATATGAGTTTATCCCAGTTCATGTGTTACGGTATGAGGCGCTGGCGGAGGCTGAGCTTCTCGCCCGCATAGACGCCCGCAATGGTGACTATGCAGCCGGCGATGCCCCAGAGGCCCACCATTTCGTGTAAGACTATGGCGGAGAATATCAGCGTCACTATGGGCTGGAAATAGAGGTAATTTCCGGCCTTGACGGCGCCGATTTTGCCGATGACCCACGCCCAGATGACGAAGGCCAACGACGAAGAAAAGAGCGAGAGAATGAGCAAGTTGACCCACACTTTTGTCTCCAAGAAGATTGACGGCGAGATGGTCGACGGCTCCAAAAGCATGAAGGGGAGAGCCGTGATGAGTCCGTAGAAGAAGGTCTTGCGCGTGATGGTCAGCGCTGAATAATAAGGATTTAACTTGCGCAGAACCAAGGCATAGATGCTCCAACACAGAGCCGCCATCAGCGACAGCGCGTCTCCCAAAATTCCGCCGCCAATGGCCTTGGATTCAGCCTCGGGGCCATGGGAGGCGGCCGATTCCGCCCCGCCGAGCACCACCATCGCCACGCCGGCCATGGCGATGAACGACCCGATGACCAACCCGCGGCTGGGGCGCTCGTCGCGATACAGCAGGCCCACGAGCAGGGCATTGATCAGCGGCGACGTTGAAGTGATGAGCGAGACGTTGGTGGCCGACGTATAGACCAAGGCGGTGTTTTCCGCCACGAAATAAATCGAGCCGCCGCAAACTCCGCAGAGCAGAAACAGCAGCTCATGGCGCCAATTCTTGGAGCGCAAATCGCGGAAACTGAAGCAGAGCAGCAGCAAGTAGGCAATCACGCAGCGATAGAGAAAAACCTCGACGGGTGTGAACCCCGAGTCCATCAGCACTCGAGTGTTGATGAACGATACGCCCCACGCCGTAACGGCCAATATTGCAGCTAAATGAACCCAGAGCAGGCCCGAGGATTTTGCTTTATTCTCCATAAAATGTGTTAAAAACAATGCAAACTTACTAAAATTTTTTGGAATATACGTAATCTTGGCGTAACTTTGCTGAAAATTTTTTTAACTAACAACTAAAAACGTTATGAACAAACTGACCAAAATTCTTGGTGTGTGTGCTCTTAGCAGCACGATGCTCCTGAGCAGCTGCGGTATGAACAATACCGGCAAAGGCGCTCTGATTGGTGCCGGCGGTGCCGGTGCGTTAGGTGCGGGCGTAGGTGCCCTGATTGGTGGCGGCAAAGGTGCCGGAATCGGTGCTGCCGTAGGCGCTGCCGTAGGTGCCGGTGCCGGCGCGCTCATTGGCCGCAAGATGGACAAGCAGGCCGAAGAGCTCCGCAAAATCGAAAATGCTAAGGTTGAAGAAGCCACTGACGCCAACGGCCTCAAGGCTATCCGCGTGACCTTCGACGGCGGCATCCTTTTCCCCACTAACGGCACTACACTTACCAACCAGGCCCGAGTGGATCTGAGCGAATTTGCTCTCTCGCTGAAGAATAACCCCGAAACTAACGTGCAGGTTTATGGCTTCACTGATAACACCGGCAAAATGGAAGTCAACCAGAGAGTTAGCACCGGCCGCGCTGACGCAGTGCAAGCTTACCTCAAAAGCTGTGGCATCGCCGCAAACCGCATCACGGCCGTAGGTCGCCCCATGACTGACTACGTGGCCAGCAACGAAACTGCCGAAGGCCGCGCTCAGAACCGTCGCGTAGAGATCTTCATCTCCGCCAACGAAAACATGATCAAGCAAGCCGAAGCCGAAGCCGCTAAGTAAGGTATACGCAAAAAGAGGGGTCGCGCTT
>CAZLMV010000142.1:4201-5722 GCA_964560625.1 uncultured Bacteroides sp.
ATAAGCCCGCAAAGGAAGCCGTGGGTGTGCATCAGTTCGGCCGTGGGCGGATAGGAATAGAGCGAGAAGAACATCCCGGCGGCATAGCCGAGCCAAAGCAGGGCCGTGAGCAGCAGCCAAAGGCCCTGGCCGCGCATATTGAAGAGCGCCGTGAAGCCCTGCCACATGTTGCGCACAAACCCGCGGATGCGCTCAAAAAGCCGCCCGGGCGAGAAGATGCAGAGCACGAAAAACACGAACAGCAGGAAGATGAACAGCAAGACCCACGGGGAGGAGAGCACGGCGGTGGCGCGCGCTATGAGGTCCGATTCGGCGGCAAATTCGGCCATGGCGGGAGCTGCGAAGAGGAAGGTCAGGATGCTCATCAGCAGGATGACCAAGGTGTCGGCAAGGCGGTCGGCAATCATTGAACCAAACACGGAGCTGAAGGGGCTGTTTGTGGCCTTGGAGATGTAGGTGCACCGCCAAATCTCGCCCAAGCGCGGAAAAATGAGGTTCACGGCGTAAGTGCCGAAAATTGAGCGCATCATTTCGCCAAAAGTAGGCGAAAGCCCCATGGCGCGGAGTTGCAGCCGCCAGCGCAGGGCGCGAGCAATCATGGCGCCGACGTTGCAGGCAAGGAAGAGGCTGAGCAGAAGGAAGTTACAGCTGCGCAGACCATCCATAACCTCGCCCCAGTCCATGCCGCGATAGAGAAAAACGCATAGTCCCACCGTGATGATCGGCGGGACTACGTATTGGAGAATCGTGCGGAGGTTAATCTTCTGAGTCATTGGTCATTGTGCCGACAACGCGAAGATTGTTGGCGCGGATGAAGTCGATGATCAGGTCGCGATTTTCGGAGGGGGTCACGTCGGCCTCTATGCGCTTGAGGGCGTTGAAAACCGAAGTGCCGCTCTGATAGAGATGGCGATAGGCCTTGGCGATGTCGTCGATTTCGTCGTCGGTATAGCCGTGTTTCTTCATGATCCAGGCATTTACGCCGAAGAAAGCGGCGGGATTATGGGCGATGATCACGAAGGGAGGCACGTTGTTGCCGATGCGGCAGCCGCCCTTGATTACGGCCCAGTTGCCCACCTGGCTGCGCTCATGGAGAATCACGTTGGACGAAAGGATGGAGCAGGTGCCCACCTTGACGTCGCCGGCCAGCGTGGCGCCGTTGCCGATGACTACTTTGTCTTCCACCACGGTGTCATGTCCGATGTGGGATTTGGCCATGACGAAGCATCCGGCGCCGATTTTGGTGCCGCGCGCGGGGTCGATGCCGCGGTTGATGATGACGTTTTCGCGAATCACGGTGTCATCGCCCACGGTGCAAGTGGTTTTTTCGCCTCTCCAGCGGAAATCCTGGGGGTCGGCGCCCACGATTGCGCCCTGGTAGATTGTGCAGTTTTTGCCGATGGTGGTGCCGGCAATGACGCTTGCATAGGGCATGATGACGGTGTTGTCGCCAATGACCGTGTCGGCGTCAACATAAGCAAAGGGATGGATGGTGACGTTCTCGCCGATTTTGGCGGAAGG
>CAZLMV010000143.1:0-5615 GCA_964560625.1 uncultured Bacteroides sp.
TGAGGGCTTTGCGGGCTACGATGAAGTAGGCGGTGAGGACGGCCGTGCCGGTGATGACCCAGCTCAGGGGATAGACTATCATCAGGTCTTTGAATTCGGCGTAGGGGCCTGCGCTGACCCAGCAGACGCGCAAAAGGCACGTGCCGAGAATCACAATCACCGTCGGAGTCATCGAGTAACCCAAGGCGCGCATCGATGCACCGGCAATCTCATAGGAGCAGGCAATGAACTGAAACAGAAGCACATACTCCATCCTGATGGCACCGAACGATATCGCCTCAAGCGAGTTGATGAACACCCCGAGCGACTGCTCGCGAAATAGGTTGAACCCCACGTTGAGCGCCGCGCAGCCGATGATGCTCAGCAGCATGCATCGCCGAAAAATCAGCCTTACATTTTCCTTGCGCCCGGCGCCGAAGTTTTGCGAGATGAAGGCTGTGGCCGCCTGCGCAAACGAGGAAATCACGAAATAGCAATAGAGTTCGAAGTTAATGGCCGCGGCCGACCCGGCAATGGCTTCCTTTCCAAAGGCGTTTACTCCGCTCTGAATGAACGAGTTACTCAGGGCGAAGACCATGCCTTGCAGTCCGGCGGGGACGCCTATTTGCAAGATTTTGCGCAACTCGCGGCCATGGACCTTCATTGCCTTCAATTCTAAGCGCAGCGGGCCCTGTTCGCGCATTAATATAATGGTGACCCCAATGGCACTCAGATAGTTAGCAGCAACCGTAGCGATGGCCACTCCCTCCACTCCCATGCCGAAGCAGAGCACAAACACAAGGTTGAGGGCCACGTTCAGCGCCCCGCCGATGCAGAGCCAGTAAAAGGGCCGGCGCGTGTCGCCCACGCTACGCAGAATGGCGCTGGCAAAATTATAAATCAGCATTGCCGGAAAGCCCAAGGCGAAGATTCGCAGATAGTTAGAGGCGTCGGAAAGAATGTCGTCGGGCGTGGAGAGAAGCGAAAGAATCGGCCCGGCAATCACCAAGCCGATGGCCAAGAGGCAGACGCCACACACCAAGGCGAGCATGGCCGACGTCTGCACCGCGCGGCTTACCCCCTTGTCGTCCCTCTGCCCTAAATAATTGGCAATGACGACGTTAGAGCCGATAGCGATGCCGATAAAGAGGTTGATAATCAGGCTGATCACCGGCCCGTTGGTTCCCACGGCGGCCACGGCATGTGAGCCCACAAAACGACCTACGACGGCAACGTCAATCGCGTTAAACGACTGCTGGACAATGCCGCTCGCCATAATCGGCAGCGCAAAAGTGATCAATTTGCGGGTCATCCCGGCCCGCTCTATCATATTAATCTGAAGAGCCATAAAGAGCCATAATTTGGCCGCAAAGTTACAAAAAATCCCTCAATTTTGGAAAATATTGGAAGATTTGGGATATTATTGGCCTTTTTGGTTATACATGGCTATGTTATATAACATATTTTTGTAATTTTGCGATTTCTAAACCATCATGCTTATGAAAAAATTTACTTCTTTACTTTTCTCGGTTGCCGCGGTAGTCAGCCTCCATGCCGCTCCTTCGACCACTAAATTCTCTTACAACTTCGACGGAGGTGAGGTGTTGGCCTACGGTTACAACAAGGTTGAAACCATCAATATCGCCATCCGCATCAACGAGCCGTCGTTAGTGGGCTCGCAGATCACTTCCGTATCCGTCCCCGTGACCACTGATTTGACGCTCAACACCCTTGGCGAGTGCTCAGCCTTCCTGACCACGAAGCTCGACCGCTCCGGCTCAAAAAACATCGCAAATATCTGCACTGAGGACGCCTCAATCGACGATAACAATATCCTGACCTGCACCTTCACCGAGCCTTACACCATCACCGAAGATGGCGTCTACGTCGGCTACAGCATGGAGTTCACCGCCCGCAGCACTGACCTCTATCCTATTGCCGTGGCCGAAGGTCAGAACGCCAACGGCTTATATCTTTTCGCCTCTCGCTCATGCATCAGCTGGCAGTCTAAGTCGGCTTCGCTCGGCGCCGTCAGCGCCATGGAGGTGACCATCAGCGGCGATTTTGCTGCCAATAGCGCCGGCGTTAATCTCGAAAGCTCCTATTCCGTAGTGGCCGGCGAGAAAAATGACATCACCCTCCGCATGTCAAACTTCGGCACCAACCCCCTGAGCTCATTTGATTATTCCTACAAGCTCGGCACCGCCGCCGGCCAGGGCTCAGTGACACTCCCCAAGCCCTTGGAAGGCTTTGGCAACACCGCCCTCTGCAAAGTGGCCATTGATGCCCCCGCCGAACTCGGCACTTCTTCCCTCGAATTCTCCTTAAATAAGGTCAATGGCGAGGCTATCGACCCGATCGTCGCTACGGCCGACGTCAACGTCAATCCCTTTAAGATTGTCAATCGCCCTGTGGTTGAGGAATTTACCGGCCTCTGGTGCGGATGGTGTCCCCGCGGTTTTGCCGCCATGGAGACCCTCAAGGAAGAATATGGCGAAGACTTCGTGGGCCTCGCTTACCATAACGGCGACCCCATGGCCACTCAGTCGTCTTATCCCGTGAAAGTTGAAGGCTTCCCCTCAGCCTGCATCAATCGCAGCTCCGTAATCGACCCCGGAAACCTGCTCAGCGCCTTCCCTAACGCTGCCGCCACGCCTGTTAACTCCGGTATTGAAGTCGAACTCAGCTGGGCCAACGAAGAGAAAACCATTCTCCGCGCCGAAGTCAAAGTCCGCTTCCTTGACGAACAAAATGGCTCTAACTACCGCATCGGCGCCTGCCTCTTGGCCGACGGTCTGAACAACCCCTCATGGGGCCAATCCAACTATTACAACACCTCCGGCCCGCAGGGTCTCCCCATACTCGACGAGCTCTTCTGCGGCAAGGACAAGACCGTCTATGGCCTGGACTTCAACGATGTGGTAATCTCTTTCCCCAACCAGCTCGGCAAGACCACCGGCATCCCCTCAACCATCAAGCAGTATGAAACCGTGACCTACACCGAGGAATTCGACCTCAATGAATGTCGCAACCTCGACACTTTCTTCGCCAACCCGATTCAAAACATCGAAAAACTTCGCGTGGTCGGCATCCTCTTTGACAAGAATGGTCGCCCCCTGAACTCCGCTTCGTCAGCCTATGCCACTGCCGGCGGCGAAATCATCCAGCCCGCGGTGGGCTCCCCGGAAATCACCGGAGTAGTTCCCGCCAAGGATGGCAAACCCGCTGAAATCACCTTCACCCTCCCCACCACCTACGGCGGCCAGCAGGGCATCCTCAAACCTAACGACACCCCCATCGGCACCAACGGCGCCGTGACCTCCTATTTCCGCGTCGGCCTCTTCGTTGACGGAAAGCCTTACACCTTCAAGATGGACGATTACCTCGGCCTGAAAAAGAACGAGACCACCCTCGTGTTTGGCGACCGCGGCATCGAAAACACCTCTTTCGCCAACAATCAGATGACCATCAAGGTCTTCGCCGACGAAGCCTCCACCTTCGGCGTGCAGTCCAACTACGTTTACGGCACCACCACCCTCAAGTCTGACATCGTCTCCGTCGACGCCAACGTCGAGCTCGGAATCGCCAACGTCACCACCGACCGCGACTTCGCTCCCGTCTACTATGACCTCCAGGGCCGTCAGGTTGCCGCTCCCCGCGCCGGTCAGCTCCTGATTGTCAAGACCGCTCAGGGAACCAAGAAAATCCGTTATTAATCGTTATATTGTTTACACTATTTAAGCAATGAAAAGATTCAGTATGCTCGCTGCTGCCGCCATCATGATTGGCGCATCAGCCCAGGCTGCCCCCTCAGTGCCTAAGGTTCGCCCTCAGGCCCAGGGTCAGCTCTCCGCAGTAAAGACTGCCACTGCCGAAAAGCAGGGCCGCAAGCTCTCTCCCGCGGCTAAAAAGCACGCCCCCGTGCGCCACGTGCCCTCAATGAAGGTGCCCGGTCCCACCGATGCCACTAACCACGTAATCACCGAGGCTCCCGCCGGCACGCGCGCCTACTATGCCAAGGAAGGCATCGCTTGGGGCAACCTCTATGGCTACTTCGACTATCAGACCACCATGGACGGCACCGTGGCCGACGTGGTTCTGACCGACGACGGCAAAATCTACATCGCTCCCGCATTCACCGAAGGCGTGCCCACCTATGGCACCTCCTACATCGTCGGTGACATCAAAGACGGCGTTGCCACCTTCACCTTCCCCCAGGCCATCTATTACGGCATGTTCTACGACGAAAACGGCAACACCTTCATGGACTATGACTATGCCCTCGTTATGGAATATATTGAAGACGAAGAAAGCGGCTACCATGACTTCGCCCCCTCGTCCAATCAAACCGTTTCCTTTAAAGTGGCTGAAGACGGCACCCTGACCTCTACCACCACCGACGCCGGCACCTTCATTTCCGCCGCATGGTGGTTCCCCGAAGACGCCGCTACCTCTGATTATTCTTACGGCGGCTGGTACTGGGCTATGATCGGCGACCACTACACCTCCCTGACTCCCATCAAGGCTGAGGCCCTGACCCTCCCCGAAGGCGTAACCGCTGAACCCTGGAACGTAATCACCGGCAAGCATGGCTATCATACCGGCGTCGCCATCTCCGGCTCTGACATCTACATCTCCGGCCTCTTTGAAAACCTCCCCGAAGGCGTTATGGCCGGCAAGATCGAAGGCGACAAGGCCGTGTTCCCCTCCGTTAACTATCTCGGCGTGGACCCCACCAATTATTATATGGCCTACGCCCAGAGCGCCTCTTGGGCCGAATATGAAGACCCCGACTACGGCATGATGGAAGGCCTTTTGGCTGACGGCAAGCAGATCGAATTCACCTACGACGCCGCTGCCGGCACCCTCACCGACGAAGGCTCCATCGCCTTCTCAATGGTAGCCGAAGGCACCATCGCCCTCAACGCCGGCCTCCAGCAGCCCGTAATCTACAAAGCCAGCGGCAAGGAAGTCACCGAAATCTCCAAGCCCACCATCATGGAATATTTCCCCTATGATGACGAAAACGGCATGGGCTTCATCGGCTTCAACATCTCTAACGTGGTCAACGGCACCGACATCGTTCCCGCCGACAAGCTCTACTTCTCTATCTACATGAACGATGAAGTATTCACCTTCGACCCCGAAGACTACTTCTGCTTCACCGAGCCCACCACCGTGGTCCCCTACGGCACCATTGACGACACCGACTCCTACGCCATCGACTTTGACACTTACAACGACGAGCAGCTCGTAGCCTTCATCGTTGACGGCATCAGCACCATCGGCGTCCAGGCCATCTACAAAGACGGCGACAAGGAAGTGAAGTCTGAAATCGCCACCATCAACGGCGAAGAACCCTTCGAAGGCGACGACGATGACGACGATGATGACGACGCCATCAGCGAAATCACCACCGACTCCGCCTCGGCTTCCTACTTCGACCTCCAGGGCCGCCGCATCGCCGCTCCCCGCGCAGGCCAGCTCCTGATCAAGCAAACCCCCGCCGGCACCTCCAAAGTAATCCTCTGATTAGATTACCCTAACGGGTGTTTAAAGTTTAATCCCTCTAAGAAAGGCTTAAAGTTCCCCCAAGAACTTTAAGCCTTTCCCCTCAAATAGAATTTATAAATCTT
>CAZLMV010000144.1:0-5606 GCA_964560625.1 uncultured Bacteroides sp.
ATTGGAGCAATCGGAGCTATCGGAACAATTGGAGCAATCTGAGGGATCCTCTTCGAGGGGGGCTTCTTCGAGGATTTCTTCCTCTTCTTCAAGGATTTCTTCTTCCTCCTCGAGGAGCTCTTCGGCCTGCTCTTCTTGGGGGTCTATATTATTAAGGAGGGACTCGACTTTGGCGGTCAAGTCACGCAGCTGTTCGAGAATTTCGGTCAGTTCTTTTTTCATAACAGGTGCAAATTTAACGAAAATTTTTCATAGAACGTATAAAATTACATAATTTTTGCGTAAATTTGCACTTAAAATAACAAACCAGACTAATATCATAACAACTATCACAGCAATGCCCAAGTTCAACAAAATCACGTGGATGGCCACTCGCGACTATCTGTTTATCGTCTTTGGATTAGCGCTTTACTCCTTTGGCTTCACGGCCCTGATTCTTCCCCAGAAGGTCGTCATGGGCGGCATGGCGGGCTTGGGCTCGGTGGTCTACTTTCTGACTCAGCGACTTCATGAAGCGGGCCATTTTCCGTTTGCCATCCCGGTGGGTATCACCATGTATGCAGTGAATTTCATGCTCTTGGCCATGGCCCTGCGCATCGTGGACCGCACGTTCGTGATCCGCACCCTTTTCGGCATGACGGTGCTTTCGGTGTTGATTTATTTCGCTCAGCCGCTGTTTGCGCATATCAGCATCCTGCCGAATGACCACACGCTGTCGCTGATCCTCGGCTCGGCCATCATGGGCGTCGGCATCGGCACGGTGTTTATCCACAATGGCTCGTCGGGCGGCACGGACATCATCGCCGCGATGGTCAGCAAGCGGAGCAACGCCACGATTGGCCGCACGATGATGGTTTGCGACTTCTTCATTGTCGGCTCGGCCTACTTCGTGCTCGGCTATTCGATCAGCGAAATCGTTTATGGACTGTTAGTTACGGTGATGACGGGCTACATGTGTGACCTCGTAATCAACTCCAACCGCCAGGCAGTTCAGTTCACCATCTTTTCGCCGAAATGGGAGGAAATCGCCACGGCGATCAACAATGACGCCAACCGCGGCTGCACGGTCATCAACGGCATGGGCTGGTACTCGAAGCAGGACGTGAAGATGCTCTTGGTGATGTGTCGTAAAATCGAGTCAGTGACCATCTATCGCATCGTCAAAAGCATTGACAAAGAGGCACTTATCACCCAGGCCAACGTCAATGGCGTCTACGGCAAGGGCTTCGACACGCTGAAGCTGAAAATGAAGTCGCCGGAGCAGCCTCATGAGTATCACAATCCGGACCATAAACCGGCCGGCGAATCAAAATAATCGGTTTTTTCATCCATTTTTCGCAAAAAAGCGTTATATTTGCAGATTATGAAAGACCTGATTATACAAAAGGAAATGAACGAGAAGGCTGTGTTGGTGGGCTTGATTACGCCCCAACAGCCTGAGAGCAAGGCACTTGAATACCTTGACGAGCTCGCCTTTTTGGCCGACACGGCCGGGGCGGAGACCGTCAAAGTCTTCACGCAAAAAGTGGATTGGCCCAATCCGCGCACGTTTGTCGGCAAGGGCAAGCTCGAAGAAATCCGCAATTATATAGAGGAAAACGAAGTGGGAATGGTTATTTTCGACGATGACCTGACCACGAAACAAGTGAGCAACATAGAGCGCGAGTTAGGAGTGAAAATCCTGGACCGCACGACGCTGATTCTCGACATCTTTGCCAAGCGCGCCCAGACGGCCACGGCCAAGACGCAAGTGGAATTGGCTCAGTATCAGTATCTTCTGCCGCGACTGACGCGCATGTGGACCCACTTGGAGCGTCAACGAGGCGGCATCGGCATGCGCGGCCCGGGCGAAACGCAGATTGAGACGGACCGCCGAATCATCTTAGACCGCATTTCGCGCCTGAAAAAGGAGCTCGAAAGCATTGATAAGCAGAAGAATATCCAGCGCAAAAACCGCGGCAAGCTGACGCGAGTGGCCTTGGTGGGCTACACCAACGCGGGCAAATCGACGCTGATGAACGTGTTGAGCAAAAGCGACGTCTTCGCCGAAAACAAGCTCTTTGCCACGCTTGACACCACCGTGCGCAAGGTCATCATTGACAATCTGCCGTTCCTGCTCACCGACACCGTAGGCTTCATCCGCAAGCTCCCCACTCACCTTGTGGACTCCTTCAAAAGTACCCTCGACGAGGTGCGCGACGCCGACATATTGCTTCACGTAGTCGACATTTCTCACCCGAATTTTGAAGATCAGATTCAGGTGGTCAACAAGACCCTGCAGGAGGTTTGCGGCGCCGCTGAAAAGCCTATGATCATGGTTTTCAACAAGATTGACGCCTTCACTTTCACTCCCAAGGAGGAGAACGACCTGACGCCGCGCACCCGCGAAAACATCTCGCTCAAGGAGTTGGAAGAGACATGGATGTCGAAGCTCAACGGCAAGTGCGTGTTCATCTCCGCGAAGAAGCAAATCAACATTGACGAGCTCAAGCAGATGATTTATGCCGACGCAAAAGAAATCCACTTGGCCCGCTTCCCTTATAACGACTTTCTCTATCAGAACTATGAGTTTGATGAGGAAAGCGCTGACTTATAAACCTTATAAGTCCTATAATACTTAATAACTTATACTTAACCCTTATAAACCAACTTAAATGTCATTATCCGGACTTAAACCTATCACCGAAATCATCGCCCCGGGCGAACCGATAATCATTGCCGGCCCTTGCTCGGCCGAGACCGAAGAACAGCTGCTCCAGACGGCAGCGGGACTTGCCGCCAACGGCATCAAAATTCTGCGCGCAGGCATCTGGAAGCCGCGCACCAAACCCGGCGGCTTTGAGGGCGTGGGCGCTCCGGGCCTCGCCTGGCTCGCCAAAGCCAAGGAGCTTTACGGCATACAGACGGCCTGCGAAGTAGCTACACGTCAGCACGTTATCGACGCCATCTCGGCCGGAGTAGATATCCTCTGGATCGGTGCGCGCACCAGTGCCAACCCCTTTGCCATGCAGGAGATTGCCGACACCATCGCCGAGCTCAACGCCCAGGAAACGCCGGTGCTTGTCAAGAACCCCGTAAACCCCGACTTGGAGCTCTGGGTAGGCGCCTTGGAACGCCTCTACAACGCCGGAGTGCGCCGCTTGGGAGCCATTCATCGCGGCTTCTCGGCCTACGGCAAGCACCTCTATCGCAACATGCCGCAATGGCACATCCCCATTGAGTTGCGCCGCCGCTTCCCGCAGCTGCCGATTATTTGCGACCCGAGCCACATCGGCGGCAAGCGCGAATTGGTGTCGCCGCTGAGTCAGCAAGCCCTCGACATGGGCTTTGACGGCCTGATTATCGAAAGCCACTGCGACCCCGATTGCGCCCTCTCTGACAAGGCTCAGCAGGTCACTCCCGAAGTGCTTAACTATATTCTCTCTCAGTTAGTTCTGCGCCGCCCGCAAGGCACCACCGAAGGCCTCGACGCCCTGCGCCGCCAAATTGACCAGCTCGACTCCGACTTGGTGGAGCTGCTGAGCAAGCGCATGAGCGTGTGTCGCGAAATCGGCCAGTTCAAGAAGGAACACCGCATGCCCGTGCTGCAAATGAACCGCCACGACGAAATCATGCAGACCCGCATCAATGCCGCCAAAGAGATGGACATGGACGGCGACTTCATGAAAACCGTGCTCCAGGCCATTCACGAAGAGTCTGTGCGTCAACAAATTGAAATCCTCAACGCCCGATGAAAATCCTGATTCTCGGCGCCGGAAAAATGGGCTCGTTTTTCTGCGATTTGCTCTCGTTTGAGCATGACGTGGCAATTCTTGACCCCAACCCCGAGCGCCTGCGCTTCACGTTTAATTGCCGCCGCTTCTCCACGATGGATGAAGTGAGCGACTTCGCCCCTGACATGGTGCTCAACTGCGCCACGGTGCGCTACACCATCGACGCCTTCCGCCAGGTGATGCCCTACCTGCCGGAGCGCTGCCTACTCAGCGACATTGCCTCCGTAAAGACCGGACTGCCTGAGTTTTACGCCACGTGTGGCCACCCCTTCGTAAGCTCCCACCCGATGTTTGGCCCGACGTTTGCGTCGCTGAGCAACCTGAGCCACGAAAACGCCATCATCATCAAGGAGGGCGACGGCCTCGGCCGCGCGTTCTTCAAGCAGCTCTACTCGGACCTGCATCTGCACGTGGAGGAATACACCTTTGCCGAGCATGACGAAACCGTGGCCTACTCGCTCTCCATCCCCTTTGCGTCAACCTTGGTTTTTGCCGGAGTGATGAAGCATCAATCAGCGCCGGGCACGACCTTCAAGCGCCATCTCGACATTGCCCACGGGCTGATGAGCGAGGACGACTATCTGCTGACCGAAATCCTGTTTAACCCTCACACCACCTCTCAGCTCTCCAAGATTCGCGCCCAGTTGGCCGAATTGGAGCAACTGATTGAGTCTAAGGACTCTGAGGGGATGAAAAAATATCTGAATAGAGTCCGTGGCAACCTTAAGTAATTGGATCGAAGCCATGCGGCTGCGCACTCTGCCGGTGTCGCTTGGCGGGGTGCTTGCCGCCTTGGGCATGGCCGCGGGCGAGCCGATGGCCGTCAACTGGCTGTGGGGCTCGGTCTGCATTGTTTTTGCAGTGTTGGCGCAAGTGGCCTCAAACTTTGCTAATGAGTACTTTGACTGCCGCGACGGCATCGATGCGGCCGGCCGCCAAGGCCCGGCCCGCGGGGTCATCTCGCTGCGACAAATGAAGATAGCCACATTTGTGACCCTCGGGCTTGCCTGCGCCGTCGGGCTGCTGACGATTATTCGCGGCGGGTGGATTCTCCTGCCTGCAGGAATTGCCATAGCCTTGGGTGCGTTGGCCTATTCCGCCGGACCCTTTCCGCTGTCGCGCAACTACTTAGGGGAGGTTGCCGTCATCATCTTTTTCGGCATTGTGCCCGTGTGTCTGACCTTTTATTTGCAGACGCTGACGATTCCGCTCTGGGTGTTTGTCTGCTCGTTAGGCTACGGGCTGATGGGCGCCATGGTCGTGTTGGTCAACAACTATCGCGACATCGACTCAGACGAAGCCACGGGCAAGCACACGCTCTCCACGGCCATCGGCCCGGAGGGGTCGGCGCTGCTCTATTGCGCCATGGGTCAGTTTGCCGCCGTGGCTCTCTGGATTGGTGGCGGACTCCAATTTTTCGGGTGCATCCCCTTCCTGCCGGCGGCCATGGGCTTTGCGGGGAGCTTCCTGCTCTATCGCGGCCTTCCCCCCGCGGCCGCCACTAAGCTCTTGGGCATCACGGCCCTGACCCTGCTGCTGACGGGGCTGCTCCTGCTGATAACCTACCTGCTCTGAGCGGGAATTCGCGGGGGATTTGGCGGTTTGGGATTTTTTTGCTATCTTTGCGCATTAATTATTAGCATTTCTTATGAGCGAAGATATTAAAGAACCTATCGAAGAGGGCGAAAAGAAAAGCCTTAACTTCGTGGAACAAATAGTGGCCAACGACTTGGCCGAGGGTAAAAACGGCGGACGCCTCAACACGCGTTTCCCACCCGAGCCTAACGGCTATCTCCACATTGGCCACGCCAAGGCCATCTGCATGGACTTCGG
>CAZLMV010000145.1:0-5568 GCA_964560625.1 uncultured Bacteroides sp.
AGGCGGTCGTCGTCGCCAAGGAAGGGCGCATTTTCCATCTGGCTCTGGTGTTTGAGGATGGAGTTGCGCTTGAAGCGGAGCTCTTCCGGCGAGATGGGCACGGCCATTTCGATGTGGTCGATTTCCCATTCAGCCCAGGCGCCGCGATACATCCAAATGCGGCAATCCTTCATCCATTCGTCGTCCTTACATTCGTCGATCACGGCAAGCACGGCGTCGGTGCAGACGCGGTGGGTTCCGTGCGGGTCAGCCAAGTCGCCGGCCACGAAGATTTCGTGGGGCTTCACGCTCAGAATCAGGTCGCGAACAATGGCGATGTCCTTCTCCGTGAGGTCGCCCTTCTTGATGGCGCCCGTTTCATAGAACGGCAGGCGCAGGAAGTGGACGTTTTCGGGCTTCACGCCGATGTATTTGCAGGCGGTGCGGGCCTCGGCCTGACGAATCATCGTCTTGATGGTGCGGATGTCGTCGCTGTCTTTTTCGCCTGACTTCTTGTTGGCCACGAACTCGTTGATTTCCTTTGACTTCTGCTTGAAGTTTTCGTTGTCGAAGCCGAAGATCGGGGCGATGTAGTCGTTGAGCATGATGTAGCGCATCATGTCTTCGTCGCCCACAGCAATGTTGCCCGAGGTCTCGTAGGCCACGTGCACGTCATGACCCTGGTCAACAAGGCGCTTGAAGGTGCCGCCCATGGAGATTACGTCGTCGTCGGGGTGGGGCGAGAAGATGATCACTCGCTTGGGGTAGGGGTTGGCGCGCTCGGGGCGATAGGTGTCGTCGGCGCCGGGCTTGCCGCCGGGCCAGCCGGTGATGGTGTGCTGCAACTCGTTGAACACCTTGATGTTAACGTTGTAGCCGCTGCCATAGAGGGCCAAGAGCTCGCCGAGGCCGTGGTCGTTATAATCCTGGTTGGTGAGCTTGAGGATAGGCTTGCCGGTCTGGAGACAGAGCCACACGATTGCGCGGCGAATCAGCTTGTCGTTCCATTCGCAGTTGGTCACAAGCCAGGGGCGGGAGATGCGCGTCAGGTTCTCGGCGGCGTTGATGTCGACCACCAAAGTGGTGCGCGAGTGGCCCTGCAGGAGCGACGCGGGCACGTTGGGCGTCGAGGGGCCTTCCACGGCCTTTTCGACGGTTTCGGCGCGATTTTCGCCCCAGGCCATGGCGATGATGCGGCGCGAGGACAAAATGTTTGACATTCCGAGGGTTACGCCCGTGGTCGGAGCCGGGTCAACGCCATAGGAGGAGCCGATGTTCTGGCGCTTTTCGGCGCTCAGAAGAACCAAGCGACACACGCTGGAAGCCGTCGAGCCGGGCTCGTTGAGGCCAAGTGCGCCCTGCGGACCTACCTGGCAGAGAACCAAGTCAAGGCCGCCGGCATTTTCAATCTGATTTTCGTAGTCGCGACACATTTCGCCCACCTTCTCCTTGCTCACGGCAATGTTGAAGGAGTGGAAATTTTCTGCGGGGAGGTCTATCTGTTCAATGAAGTTCTCCTTCAGGCGGTTGACGGTCGACGGGCCGTTGCCGTTGCCGTCGCTGTAGAAGTCGCAGAGGTTGAACACGATGGTGTTCTTGAAGCTGACCTTGCCGGCCTTATAAGCCTCAACCAAGGCGGTGGTCACGGAGCGCACGCTGTTGCCGGCGCCGATGGCCATGACGAATTTGCCGCGCTTGGCTTCGGCGCGCTGAAGGGCGTGGATCACGTGTTCAGCGATGCCTTCGGAGCCTTCCTGAGAGGTTTCATAAATCTTCGTGTCGATTTTTTCTTCGCGGGTCAGTGCCGCTAATTCGATTTCATCCACGGGGTTATAGTAGCGCGGAGGAATCGAATCCAATTTAATCTTTGAACTAAGATTGGTTTTCATGGGAAACGTGAAATAATGTATGTTGTTTTAATGGTATTCCCGTAGGGAGTCGAACCCTAATCGTCGGAACCGGAATCCGATATTCTATCCATTGAACTACGGGAACGTGAATTCTACTGCAAAGGTACGAAAAAAAATGCAAAATACAAAATACAAAATAAAAAATTCTCTCCTCGCCAATCCCTCCGATTGCTCCGATTGCTCCAATTGCTCTATTTGCTCCAATTGCTCCAATTGCTCCAATTGCTCCAATTGCTCCGATTAATTTGCTAAATCGCGGGATTTTGCGTAAATTTGCGGAGATGAAAATTGAAAAGAATGCGGAAATTGCTCCGCTGACCACTTTTGGAATACCGGCGCGGGCGGCCGCGCTGGTCCGTTGGGCCGACGCTGACGATCTGCGCCGGGTCCGCGACGATGCGTCGCTGCCGCGCCCACTTAAGGCCATTGGCGGGGGTAGCAACCTGCTCTTTATGGCTGATTTTCAGGGCACTTTGCTCCTGCGCGATGCCCCCGCCGCGCCGTTCATCCCCGGGCTCCCCGTTTCCGCCGGGATGACCCTCGATGAGCTCTGCCGCCAGGCCGCCGAAGCCGGAGTGCGAGGCCCCGAAAACCTCAGCGGCATCCCCGGGACCATAGGCGGCGCCTTGGTGCAAAATGCCGGGGCCTATGGCGCTGAAATTGGCGAATTTATGAAGGCCGCGCGCCTTTTTGACCTCCATTCAGGCGAGCTTCTGACCGTGGACCGCCCATGGATGCAGTTCGCCTATCGCCATTCGCGCCTCAAGGATGAGCCGAGCCGCTATATTATTATAGATGTGCTCTTTGACTTCCCCGCCGACGCCGCCCCGAGGCTCGATTACGGCAACCTGAGCCGCGAACTCAATGGCGCCGACCCCACGCCCCGGGCCATTCGCGAGGCCGTGTTGCGCGTGCGCAATTCCAAGCTTCCTCAGCCTTCTGAGGTGGGCTCCGCCGGCTCCTTTTTCCGCAATCCGGAGGTCGCCCCTGAGCTCTTACTCCCTGATATGCCGCGATTTATCCTCCCCTCCGGCCTCGCCAAGGTCCCTGCGGCATGGCTGATTGACCAGTGCGGATTCAAGGGGCGGCGCATCGGCGGCGCCATGGTCTGGCCCGAGCAGCCCTTAGTCATCTGTAATCCCGAATTTAAAGCCACGGCGGCCGACGTCGTAGCCCTTGAAAATGAAATAATTAGCGCCGTCCGGGCGCGCTTTAACATCGCCCTCCGCCCGGAGGTGGAACACGTATGAGCAAACTGATAATTGAAGGCGGCCGCCGACTGAGCGGCTCCATTACCCCCATGGGCGCCAAAAATGAGGCGCTCCAGGTTATTTGTGGCACTCTCCTGACCCGCAAGGAAGTGGAAATTGACAATGTCCCCGAGATTCTTGACGTGCTGAATCTCATTGACTTAATGGGGCGCATGGGCGTCGCCGTGACCCGCCGCGGACATGGCAAATACACCTTCTGCGCCGAGAATCTCGACGCTGATTATGTCAACTCCGACGACTACATCCGCCGCTGCGCCGGCCTCCGCGGCTCCGTGCTCCTCGTCGGCCCGCTGCTGTCGCGCCTCGGTCGCGCCTATTTCCCCAAGCCCGGGGGCGACAAAATCGGTCGCCGAAAGGTCGACACCCACATCCAAGGCCTCATCAACCTTGGCGCCTCGTTAGAGGTCACCGAGCGCGGCGACGCCTTCCTGCTGACTGCCCCCGAGGGCGGACTCATTGGCTGCGACATGCTCCTTGACGAGGCCTCCGTGACCGGCACCGGCAATATCCTCATGGCCGCCGCCCTCGCCTCCGGAGTGAGCCGAATCTATAACGCCGCCTGCGAGCCTTACGTCCAGCAGCTCTGCCGCCTCCTCATGGCCATGGGCGTCCGCATCGAAGGACTCGCCTCTAACTATCTGACAATCCATGGCGTAGGTTCCCCCGAGGCCCTCGGCGGCGCCTCCCACGTCGTGCTCCCTGACATGATCGAGGTCGGCTCCTTCATCGGCATGGCCGCCATGACCCGCAGCGAAATCACCATCAAAAACGTTAGCTATCAGAACCTTGGCATCATCCCCGAGAGCTTCCGCCGACTCGGAATAAAGCTTGAGCAGCGCGGCGACGACATCTTCGTCCCCGCCCAGGAATCATACGTCATCGAGTCGGCCCTCGACGGCTCAATCATGACGATTGCCGACGCGCCCTGGCCCGGCTTAACCCCTGACCTGCTGAGCGTTATGCTTGTCGTCGCTACGCAATGCCACGGCTCCGTGCTCATCCATCAGAAGATGTTTGAAAGCCGACTCTTCTTTGTTGATAATCTGATAGATATGGGTGCGCAAATCATCCTCTGCGACCCCCACCGCGCCGTCGTCATCGGCCACGACCACAAACACCAGCTCCGCGCCAACAACATGAGCAGCCCCGACATCCGCGCCGGCATCGCCCTGCTCATCGCCGCACTCAGCGCCAAAGGCACCAGCGTCATCGACAATATCCAGCAGATCGACCGCGGATATGAGGACATCGAAGCCCGCCTTAACGCCTTAGGAGCCAACGTTATACGCCAAGACTAATCGCCCCGCACATGGTAGGAAATCTCTTAGCCCGCTACACTTGGGTGGTCGACACCCTGCGCCGATATGGACGCATCAGCCGCAGCGAATTCAACAAGCGCTGGGCCGACAGCCCCTATGGCAACGGCGACCCGATGCCCCGACGCACCTTTTATAATTATCGCCAAAACATCCTCGAGCTCTTCGGCATAGAAATCGCCTTTGACCGGCGCACCAACGAATATTTCATCCGCGAACTCGACCCCAATGGCGGCGACGGCTCGCTGACCGACTGGCTCCTCAATTCCGCCGCTATGAGTGGCGTGCTCTCGGATGCTAAGTCCGTGAGCCATAGAGTTTTCGTCGAAGAAGTGCCCTCGGCGCGCGATAACCTCGCCCCGATTCTCGACGCCCTGAACCAAGACATCTCCATCCGCTTCACTTACCACCCCTACACGCGCTCCCGCCCCACCACCGGAGTCGAAGTCGAACCCTATCTGCTCAAGCTCTTCCGCCAGCGCTGGTATGTGGCCGGCCTCAACGTTGCCGAAGGGCGCCTCAAAACCTACGCCCTGGACCGCATGACCGGCATTGAACTCACCGGCCGCCGCTTCGAGATGCCCGCCGACTTTGACCCGCAAGTCTACTTCAAACATAGCTTCGGCATCGTCGTCGACGCCTCCGAGCCCCGATTAGTTACGCTCCGCACCGACCCCAAACAGGCCAAATACCTCCGCGCGCTCCCCCTCCACCCCTCGCAGTCTGAGATGATCCACGACCAATTCTCCGACTTCACCTACCGCATCCTCCTGACCGAAGACTTCATCAAAGAACTCATGGCCCTCGGCCCCGCAGTCAAAGTCATCGCCCCCACCGAACTCCGCACCCTCCTAACCACCCGCCTCCGCGAAACCCTCACCCAATACGACGACTAAAAACAAAATACAAAATACAAAATACAAAATAAAAAATAGCCCCCCGCCGCGCCCCCAAACCCAATCTAAATTTTATAAAACTTATAAGAATTATAAAACTTATTGCGCCCGCAAAACTCGCGCCCGTGGCGCGAACCCGGGGGGATTATAGCATGGTGAAGGCGCGTTTGATGGCGGCTTCGGGGGTGGTTGTCGG
>CAZLMV010000146.1:0-5566 GCA_964560625.1 uncultured Bacteroides sp.
AAGGTGATTTTGGCGCGTTGGGTGTCGGGGCCCGGTTTTGCGGCGCGGAAGGGGTGGGGCGTGGAGGGAATCCAGGCCATCACGGCGTCCATCCATTTGTTTGAGCCGCTCTGAATGGGGTGGATGTTATCTTTTCCGCGCTCTAATTCGAGATGGTCAGAGCGGAAATAATGCTTCGGTAGCATCTCCTGAAACATGTCATTATAAGCGTCTTGCTGGCCAAACTTCGGCGGACCGATCCACACGAAGGGCAAGCCGTTGAACTTGCTGATAATCCGCGCCACAATCTCCTTGCGATCTGAGGGATTGCGCAGGAACGACTCGTTGCTCCCGAGGCAGACAATGATGAACGTCGGCTGATATTCGGCAATGAAATGCTCGATTTTGTCGCTTTCGGCCCAGGTGATGCAGGTCGAGGAGTCCCAGTTGACGGAATGGACCGCCGTGTGGCCATTGGCGCCGGCATAGTCGGCCAAGCGGCGCGCAAGGTTCGGCGTCATGGAGTCGCCGAAAATCAGGAAAGTCTGCGGGTTTTCGTCAATCTCGCCTTCGGGGAGGGCCGATTCGTCGGCGTCGTCGGCAATGAGCGGGGTGATGCTGTCAGTGGTCTGCGAGCCTAAGAGCGATTCGCGGAAAGGCGCTTTTTTGACGGTGTAGGCCCCCAAGGAGAGGTCGCCCTCATAGAGCGCCACGCCTATGACGACTAAGAGGCTGACGGTCAGGATGATCCAAAGGTCAATGTAGGGGTGGCGTCGTTTCATTGCTCGTATTCGTCGGCAGGGTCGGGGGCAGGGGCTTGCTCCGGGGCAAAGAGCGGGAGCTTGAGCAGCTCCTCGGTGACTTGCGAGGCAAGCATGACATAGCCGGGCACGGTCAGATGGACAAAGTCGCGGGAAATCAGCCCGTTATTGAGGAAATCCATGCCATGGTCGGCGTTATGGTTGATGATGTCGGTGTCGTCCGGGTGGTCGTGGACGAAGCTGACCATTGCGTCGGCACACTTGCGGGTGTTTTCGTTGATGTTCCACACCGTCGTGTATCTGCGGCGCTTTTTCTTCCGCTTGGTGCGCACCGAGCGCTTCTGTTTGTTGACAAAGGGAGTGATGAACACCATCTTCACCTCCGGCACGGAGTCATGGACCAGCGAATAAAATTGCGCCATGTTGTCGAGGAAAGTGTCGGGATTGAACGTGCGTCCATAGCTGTCGTTGGTGCCGAGGTGGACCAAGAGCACGTCGGGTTGGCGCCGATAGATGGTGTCGAGATTTTCGGGTTTGCAGAAGGTGGCAAATGAGGCGCCATTGATCCCGAAGAAGCAAAATTCGCAGGAATCCACGGCGGCAGAGAGCAGCGAATCGACCGTGCGCGGATAGCTTTTGCCGGCCACGTGGGAATCGCCAATCATCATGACGGAGCGCGCGCTTGCCGCCACAGCACACACGGCGCAGAGGGCGCATATAAATAATATGGAGAAGAAACGTTTCATTTGCGGGTGCAAAGGTAGCTAAAAAAGTTGAGCGGCAGAGTTAAAGTTTGTTAAATATTTGTGGCGATGTGTAATTGTCAGTAAATTTGCCGGGAAAAACGCTAAAAAATACTCAACCAAGCCTATATACAAACAAATCAAACAATTATCACAAAAACCCAATGAAAAAACTTTTACTCTTAGCCTCGTTAGCCCTGACCGCGACCATGTCCGCCTGGGCCTACGATAATCCTATTGGCACGGAGCTGGTTTACGAAGTGACGCCTGCAACCGGCACACTTTATAACAACAAGACCAATCCTCCTCAAACCGGTCAAGTTTGGAACTATCAATGGCGTTCCACCACTACCACTCCTCAGCTGATTTTCGGCACTAATGTTAATAATATCAAGAATGGTGGCGCTAATCTTATTTTCGCGTCCGGTGCAAGTAAGTCATGTACATATACGTTTACCGCGCAGAACACTAATTGGTACGTTTCGAAGATCGAATTTGACTTGGTTTCAGCGAGTAATGATGGTCCGCGTATCGTGGTGGGTGAAGATGCTACGATGCTGACCACCACAATGACTCACTATGAACGCGAGTTCGCATATGATGAAGATGCCGTTTTCAGCCTTAACGGCGTTAATGCTGAAGTTACCGCTTCTAATTTCCGCGTAACCGTCCGCAAACTCGACAAGGAAAATATTGCTGACCACATTATTAAGAAGTATAGCTTCACTGAATTTGGCGCACTTTGGAGCGTAGAATCAGCTAACGCGGTTGTTGATGCCATTTGTGCTAAAGCTGAAGCCCACAAGGACACTGAAACTGATGTTGAAGCAATTGACACCGAACTCCGCGAATTTGCCGAGCAGCAACTCCGCGAAGTGCTCCTCCCTGAGGCTAACAATAAGTTCGTGACCTTCAAAGATCGTAACACTCAGCGCTATATTGCCGCTTTCAAAGAAGGCGAAACTGATGGTGACACCGAAATCCCCGCCGATTGCTCTCGCATGATCACCAATGGTGAAGATATGCACGCTATCTGGCGCATTACCTATGATAACGAAGCCAAGCGTATTCGTTTCCACCACTATGTAACTGACCTTGACCTCGGTAACAACAACTTAGAGAATACCGCAATCCCCGTTTATGACCACTCAGAACTGAGCGCGGATGCCCCCGGTGCGTTGTTTACTCTGCGCCCTGTTCGTATCAGCACCGCCGGTACGACAATCTATGTGGTTGAAATGGAGGATAATACCAATGCTAATGCTTACCACTTCATTCACGATAATCCTGAATTCGAAGCTCCCATTAAGTGGAACGCTGCCGAGGTTTCTCCCGGCTCAGGTTGGTTCGTAACCGTTCTTGACATCAACCCTGACGGCGAATTGGCCGGTCTGCTTGACCTGAAGAATAAGCCCGTGGCTGTTTATGACGTTGAAGCCGGCAAATATCTCGCCAAGGTGGGTGAAAACGAAATCGGTTTCATCGACGAGCTGCGTCCGGCTGCCGTTTGGAACGTAAACATTGAGGATGAAGACCACTTTGAAAACGGTGAAATCGTCATCAAGCACCTGCTTACCGGCAAGTATGCCAACTCCCTCAGCGGTCAGCTTGCTGCCACCTCAACTCCTTCGCTCAAGGTTTATGACTACGTTGAAGAACACGCTTCTTGGTACATCGTGCCCCGCACCGTTACCTCTGCGGCCAACGTCCCCGAAAATGCTCATCACTACACCGTAAACGAAATCAGCGCCGAGCAAAAAGCTCAGATGGTTGCTGAACTGCTGCCCAACGTTCGGTTTGAACTCGGTGATCAGCCCGGTCTTTACACCTTCGGCTCTGAGGAAGCTGACGCTAACTACAATGCACTCAAGGAAAAAGTTGATGCAATCAATGGCGAAGAAGAATTTGACTACGCTACTGCCGACGCTATCTTCAACCTTGAAACTCCCGCCATTTATGACCTCAACGCCCTGACCGCTCCTGCCTTAGTGCGCATCAAGACTGCTCCGGTCAACACCTCTACCGCCAATGCCTACATCAATAACACCAACCAGATTGTACAGAAAACAACTACTTATACAGGCATTGGCTTTGATTGGGAAACTTCGGCTGCTGAGGCTGAAAGCACCATCTTTGTGCTCCATGAAGGTCATTTATCTTCTTATGTAGATGGTAAATACATCGTTTCAGATGGCATTTCTGTCCCCATGATGTGGGAAGGTACTGATGCGGCTGAAAATGTAGGTCTAACCATGAACTTCGTTGATGCTACGGCTAAGGAACTGGGCGCTTATATGCTCAACTATGACCATGGTATTAATTCTCAGGACCACTACCTCTATTGTAGCCAGGGTGTTCCTGATCGCAGCGGTTTTAATACTCCAGCTGCTGCCATGGCTCACAGCCAAGGCCCGAACCTCTGCTACAATGTTGAGTTTGTTAAGCAGCTGACGGTTGAGGTGGATGGGTATAAGTTGTGGCGCGCGCCCGTGACTGTTAACTTTGGCGATTATGCGGATAATGGCGCTTACATCGTGGAAGTTGTCAATAACACCATCACTACCACCGCCGCTGAGCCCGAAACCAACTATGGCGCCGGCACCGTGTTCCTGCTCACCAAGACCATCATCGCAAACTGCGTAAACGGCGACAACACCGCCGCTAAGGTTGCCGGTCTGGGCCACCACGCCGTGAAGGCCCACACCTTCATGCCCGAAAAGGTTTACCTGACCGTCCACGAAGACCAGAGCCCCGAACAGGCCGTCCAGCCCGAAACTCAGGGTCTCTACTTCGACAATGCCGAGACCGAGAAGGTGCGCCTGCTCGTCAAGAAAGTTGACGAAGAGACCACTGAGACTCTCGCCGCTCATACTCCCGTGATTGAGGCTGACACCACTGAGAACGCCGACCTCAAGGATGGCGACGCGCTGATGCTCCCCTTGGGCGGCTCCACCGAGACCACCGAGATCTTCGAAATCGTTGCTGCTCAGGCTGCTAACGGCATCTACGACCTCCAGGGTCGCCGCCTCGCCGCCCCCGTCAAGGGCCTGAACATCATTAACGGCAAAAAGACCATCATCAAGTAACGCACACCCCCACTTCCCCATAAAAATCGGGAGCCCCCATTTGGAGGCTCCCGATTTTATTATGTGGTTGGCGCGGAGGACCGCGGGATGCAATAAACCCCGCGGGGTGACGCGGGGTTTATTTGGGGGGGCGGGGGATAATTCTTATAATTTTTATAAATCTTATAAGACTTATAAATCTTATGGCGCGCGGCGCTTTGTCGCGCGCTGGGCACCCGAGGGCGGGTGCCCTCCCCAGTTATTTCTTCGCCTTAGCGGGTTTCTTTTCGGCTTTGGGCTTCTTTTCGGCGGGTTTCTTTTCGGTGGCGGCGGGTTTCTTTTCGGCGGGTTTGCGGAGGTTGTGTTCGACGTTGAATTGCTCGACGGAGCGGCGCAGGGAGGCGTTTTCCTTGGCGAGGGTTTCGATTTCGGTGGCCTGGTTGCGGATGGTGGTCAGCAGGGCGTTGAGTTCCTCGTTTTCAATGGTCATGGGGAATTGCTCTTCGACGCGCACAATGAAGTCGGCCAGCACGTTCATATAGTTCGTAAACGCCTCATAGGGGGAGCCGTAGGGCGAGAAGTTGGCGGCTGCGGCGCCGTCGCCAAAGCGCTTGGTCGACATGTAATAGAAATGGTCGGCGCCCTGGAGATACCAATAGTCCATCTTCAGGCGGCGGTCATCGCAGAGGCGCACACGCTCAGCCACGGAGTAGAGCTTCTCGAAGGCCTCATGCTGGAGGCGATTGCCGAGCCAGGCGCTGACGTCGCGCCCTTCATCGACGGCCGAAATCGGGTGGCCCACGGGCAGAGTGTCAACGGGTTTGAGCTTGCTGACGGCCTCTGAGGGGGTCCAGAAATCGATTCCGCGCTCGGCGGCAAAGCGGGGCAGCGCCTCCATGAACTGGAAGATGCCGGTTTCGCGGGGCTGGAGCTCGCCGAGGGTCTCCATGTTGAGGCAGATGTTGATGATCTGCTCCTCGGCGGGGGTTGAGGCGATCCAGTCGATGTATTTATCGGC
>CAZLMV010000147.1:0-5467 GCA_964560625.1 uncultured Bacteroides sp.
TAAATTTAGAGATAGAAGGGGAAAACACACTCAGTTCGGGCGCGGATTCCGACAAGCCTACTTTGCGCCTGAAAACTCCGGCGGAGATTCTTGGCGACGGACAGTTGACCGTCAGCGCCTCTACCGCCGGAGAGAAGGCGATTAAATCAAACGATCAGCTGACCATTTCCGGCGCGCGGATTATTGCATCAGTCTCTGGCAATGCCGTTTACGACGCTACGGCGAAGAAAGTAAAATCATCGGCCTGCATTGCCTCAGATGTGAACTTACTCATTTCCGGAGGCACGATTTCCGCCACGGCCACTGGAAGCGGCGGCAAAGGAATCAGTACCGACGGCTCTTTGACCATCACCGGCGGCGACATTGACACCACCACCTCCGGCGGTATGGCCGTCTACTCCGGATCGACCCTGAACCATAACTATACGGGCAATACGGACCGCATCAACAGCGATCTGAAATCCTCGCCCAAGGGGATGAAAGTGGATGGCGAAGTGATCATTTCCGGCGGCAACATCAAGGTCAAAACCTCCGGCAATGGCGGCGAAGGCATTGAATCCAAAACGACGCTGACCATCTCCGGCGGCGACGTATTCGTGCAGGCCTATGACGACGCCATCAACTCGTCAAGCCACATGTACATTTCCGGCGGCACAGTCACTACCATAGCGCAATCTAACGACGGCTTGGACTCCAACGGCAACATGTACATCAGCGGAGGCACGGTTCGCGCCTTTGGTTCGCGTTCGCCGGAATGTGGCTTGGATGCCAATGAGGAAGAGGGTTATTCAGTGGTGTTTACCGGTGGTGTGATTTTGGGCGTTGGTGGCCGCAATTCTGTCCCCTCCACTTCAGCGTCTACTCAGCCGTATCTCGGTTCGTCTATTTCTGTCTCCGCCGGTCAGACTCTGACTGTTAAGAACGGCGACGAAGTCCTTGCCACGTTTGAAATACCGGTGGAATATAATCCGTCGTCATCCTCGTGGCGCCCGGCTCCTCCTCCCGGCGGGATGCCTCCTATGGGGCCTCCTCCCGGCGGATTGCCTCCGATAATGGGGCCCGGAGGGTGGGGTGGCGGACCCGGCGGCATGGGCGGCTCTCCGGTGATTATTTCCCTCCCCGAACTCGTCAAATCAAAGAGTTACACCATCAGCAACGGCACAACCTCGGCCTCGGCCACCGCCAAATAAAAATGATTAAGGCGCCTAAGTAAAATATAGACGCCTTAATTATATTTGTTTAACTGCTTAATGTGTTATTGTTCGGCTACTTGCTGAGTGTCGGGGGTGATGATTGAGCGGCCCGTGGGAGTGGTGGTGTTGTCCTGCGAGGGCTCTTCAACCACGAGGTCATAGCTCATCAGCACGAATGCTGCGGTTTTGTCAACCTGGTAAACGGCGCTCTTGATCTGGAAAGAATATTCACCCACGGGGAGTGCGTCGGTCGACAGAGTGCAAGAGAAAGGCACGGTAACCGTCTGATACTGAGGCAGGCCGTTGATATAGTAAGTTGTCAAACCGAGGGTTGTCTTTTTGCCGTTGCGAGGCACTGCGGTAACGCTTTCCACCACGAGGGGAGTGCCCTGTTCAACATAGATTTTATTATCTTCTTCGTTCTGAACGCCGCCGCTGATAGTGACTTGCATATCGACCTCCGGGAGGTCATTATCGGAGTCGGAGCAGGCGCTGAGAGTGGCGAGCAAAGGGAGAACCATCAGTGTGTACAAAAATTTTTTCATAGCTTTAATAGTTT
The DNA here is from genome assembly GCA_964560625.1 of uncultured Bacteroides sp. GTDB lineage: Bacteria > Bacteroidota > Bacteroidia > Bacteroidales > Muribaculaceae > UBA3263. The sequence continues at coordinate 1,753 of CAZLMV010000147.1, forward strand.
TAAATAGTATTTAATAGTTTCTTTGCCTTTATAACGCATTGCGAGTTTGAATGGTTCAAAATTTGCAAAAGAAAAGAAAAATTCGTAAATTTGCGCTCATTGACAATGGAAATATATAACTACACTCACGAATTTCAATTGGAGTCCGGGGCCGTGCTCCCCGAGCTTCAGATTGCTTACCACACGTTTGGGCAGCTCAACGCCCGGCGCGATAACGTCATCTGGGTATGCCATGCCTTGACGGCCAATAGCGACGTTGCCGATTGGTGGCCCAACACGGTTGTAGACGGCGGATTCCTCGACCCGTCGAAGTATTTTATTGTCTGCGCCAATATCTTAGGGTCTCATTACGGCACCACGGGGCCGCTGAGCGTTGACCCGCGCTGCGGTGAGCCTTATTATGACCGCTTTCCGCAAATGACCGTGCGCGACATGGTGCGCGTGCATCAGCTGCTCGCCCGGGAGCTCGGAATCGACCGGGTTAAGTTGCTCATTGGCTCATCGTTAGGCGGCTTCCAATGCATGGAATGGGCGCTCATGGAGCCTGATTTTGCTGAGAAAGTGGCCTTGATTGCCACCACTCCCGTCTCCAAGCCGTGGGCCGTGGCCTTTAACGAAAGTCAACGCATGGCCATTGAGGCTGACCCGACCTATGGAGAAGACCGCGAAGACGCCGGCGCAAATGGTTTGGCTTGTGCCCGCTCAATTGCATTGCTGAGCTATCGCGGACGCCAAGCTTACGATCTGACGCAGGCCGACAATGGCGCCGAAACAGACCCTGAAAACCCCTTCAAGCGGCGCGTGCAGACCTATCAGCAACACCAGGGCAACAAGCTGAAAAATCGCTTTAATGCATATAGTTATTACCGACTTAGCCGCGCCGTGGATGCTCACGACATTGCGCGGGGTAGGGGGCCGATGGACGAAGTTCTGCGGGGATTCAAGCCGCAGACGGCGGTGATTGCCATTACTTCTGACATCCTGTTCCCGCCGGAGGACCATCAGGCCTTTGTGGAGAATATTCCCGACGTGGAGTATCACCTCATTGACTCCAACTTCGGCCACGACGGCTTCCTGATTGAATATAAGAAACTTACAGAGATTATCACGAAATTTATTGCAAAATGAACGGTCGCAAGAAACTGATTATCGGTCTCTTCGGGTTCGGCACGGTTGGCCGCGCCCTCCACAGTCTGCTTGAAACGACGCGCCCCGACGGCGTGAAAATCAAGCGCATATGCGTCAAAGACATCACCAAAGACAGGGGCATCGACGCGGAGTTCACCAATAATCCCGACGAGATTTTCAATGACCCGGAAATTAACATGATCGTTGAGCTCATTGACGATGCTGCAGCGTCATATAATATAATCACGCGCGCGTTGCGCGAGGGAAAGGCGGCCGTCAGCGGCAATAAGAAGATGCTCGCGGTTCATTTGCCGGAACTCATTGAGCTGCAGAAGCAGACCGGAGCCACGTTGCTTTATGATGCGTCGGCTTGCGGTTCGATCCCCGTGATCAGGAATCTTGAGGAGTATTATGACAATGAGCTGCTAATCAGCGTGAAAGGTATCCTCAACGGCTCGTCAAACTATATCCTGACCAAGGTTTTCAATCATGGAATGACTTATGCCGACGCGCTCAAGGAGGCGCAGGAAGCCGGTTTTGCCGAGAGCGACCCGAGCCTCGACGTGGATGGCTGGGACTCGCTTTCCAAGCTGATAATCATCACCGTTCACGCGTTTGGCACCTATATTCACCCCGATGATATTTTCACCTTCGGCATCTCCCACATGAGCCAGGGCGACATCAATTTTGCCCGCGAAAAGAATCGTCGCATCAAGTTGGTGGGCCACGTTGAAAAGCTCACCGACGGCCGACTGATTGCCTGCGTTATCCCTCAGCTGCTTTCCGATAATAAGTACATTTACAGCGTTGACGACGAATTTAACGGCGTGGTCATCAAGGGGTTATATTACGACAAACAATTCATGTTCGGACGCGGCGCGGGCGGCTTCCCCACGGGTTCTGCCATTCTGAGCGACATTACGGCCTCGCAGTATGACTACAAGTATGAGTACAAAAAGCGTCTGACTCACCCCAATGACCTGCCGCAATTTACTAACGACGTGCATTTTAGGGTGTATTATCGCTATAAGTCGGCCGAGGACCTGAATCTGATTAATTTTGACAGCGTCAGCGAGAAATACAGCTCCGAGGGCTATAACTACGTCGTCGGCGTGACTTCCTTGGAGTCGCTTCATCAAGCTGCGCCCAAATTGCGGGAGCGCGATGTCTTCGTGGCCGCCTATCCGCCTGATTAAAAAACACATATTTTATACCATGGAACACATTACTGACCTTTTCACTTCTCTCCTTCAAGAGTTTAGGATCATCGAAGTGGCAAACCGGGAATTTCAACGCATGCTTGACGAAGACGCTGAGCTCAAGGCGGAATATGCCGAATGGTGTGAGGCCTCGGGCCACTCTGAGCGCGATGGATTCAACGAATTTGCCGAAGAATATATTGAAAATCAAAATTCCATTTGGGATTCACTGACTGATTATGACGATTAGATTTCCTGCCGAATGGGAGCAACATGGGGCCGTGATGCTCGCGTGGCCTCACTCGGCTACTGACTGGGACTATATGCTCGAGGACGTTCAGGCGTGTTATCGGGCAATTATCGCGGCCATTGTTGCGGCCGGCGAGGAGGTCATTTTGATTGGCCCCGAGGCCGAATTGGCCGCCGAGGAGATGCCCGAAGGCGTCTATAAAGTATATTTAGAGACGAACGATACGTGGATTCGCGATTACGGGCCCCTGACCTTGGCCGGTGACGAAGGGTTTCAGCTCCTTGACTTCCGCTTTAATGGATGGGGACTGAAATTTGCCGCCAATTTTGATAATCAGGTTAACCGAAAATTGGGCGAGCGGAAAGTTTTTGCCCGGATGCCGCTTTCGTGCAAGGACTTGGTCTTTGAGGGCGGCTCAATTGAATCTGACGGCCGCGGCACGCTGCTCACCACCGAATATTGCCTCATGGCGCCGAATCGCAACGAGCCGATGACTCGCGAAGAGATCGAGGCGGCAATTTTGGAGCGCCTTTGCGGGCGTAAGTTGCTGTGGATCACTCGTGGCGGACTTTCCGGCGACGATACCGACGGGCATGTTGACACACTCTGTCGCCTCGCCCCCGGAAATTCATTGGTCTATGTCGGCTGTCAGAATCCGGCAGATGAACATTATGAGTCATTGCAGGCCATGGCGGCCGAGCTCCGCGAGTTCACCAATGCCGACGGAGAGCCTTTTAACCTCATAGAGCTGCCGCTCCCTGAGCCTATGTTTGATGAAGACGGACTCCGTTTGCCCGCCACTTATGCCAATTATTTGGTCTTGGAGAAGGCCGTCCTGCTGCCGGTTTATGCTCAGCCGATGAACGATAAATTAGCCGCAGATATGCTGCGGATTGTTTATCCTGACCGCGAAATTGTGCCGATTGATTGTCGCGCGTTGGTTCAGCAGCATGGCTCGCTCCATTGCGCCACCATGCAAATCCCTAAATCTGTAATTTCCTTTTTATGAAAGTAGGTATTATTCAACAACATAACACCGGCAACATTGCCGACAATCGCCGTCGCCTCGCCGAAAAAATGCGCGCCCTCGCCGCCGAAGGGGCCGAACTCATCGTCAACCAGGAGCTTCATGACTCGC
>CAZLMV010000148.1:0-5400 GCA_964560625.1 uncultured Bacteroides sp.
AAAAGCACGGCCTCGGAGCCGCCGGCGGTGACGATAATGTCGTCGACGTCGACGTTGATATTGAATCGCTCGTAATAATCCTTGAGCTTTTTGCGCAGGGAGAGCAGTCCCTCGGACGGGGAATATTCAAGGGTTGTGCGGTCAATGTGTTTGAGGGCTTCGAGGCCCTCGGCGGGAGAGGGGAGGTCGGGCTGGCCGATATTTAGGTGATAGACCTTGAGGCCGCGGCGCTTGGCGTCGTTGCTCAAGGGGACGAGTTTGCGGATGGGCGATTGCGGCATGTCCATGCCGCGCTGCGAAATTGAGGGCATAATGCTGATTTATTGGATAGATTGACGCATCAGGGCGAATTTTGTATCGATGGAGATGGGGGTGTTGTATTGGTTGAGGATTTTGTAAGAGACGGATTTTTTACCCTCATAATCGAAGGCAATTTCGCCTTGGAGGTCGGTGATGGTGTGTTCGGGCGCGGGGTTGCCGTTGATGATGGGGATGAGCTCGCTGACGGCGAATGAATAGCCGGAGCCGGAGAAGTCGATGGGGATGTCGCGCCATTCCATGGAGGCGAAGCTGAGGGTCTGGGAGACGTCAGATTTATCTTGGGGGAATTTCACGCCGGTGGCCTTGACGGTGATGGTTTGGTTATGGACGTCGACGGTGAATTTGTACTCGGGCTGAATGGCCGTTTCCTGGTTATAACCGGCTGACACATTGGAAAGTATGGTGTTTTCGACGGCATAAAGCGAGCGCACGCGGGGAGTGGACCAAACGTTGTAGCGGCCCTCGGTGGCGAAGGAGAGCCAGAAGGTGTTGGTCAGGTAGGCAAACTTCATGGAGGTGGTTTGCAGGTCGCCGCTCAGGCGCGAGGTGGGCTCTTGGCGGAAGAAGAAGTAGATGGGGATTTCCTTTTCTTCGGGCGACTCGCCTTTTTCCATGTAGTATTGCACGAGGTTATTGACCTGGCCGGAGACTAAGGGTGCGCCGGGATAGAGGCTTATGTTGTTGAGTTCCAGGCCGAAGGATTGGTTGTAGAGGTCGCCCATCACGTTGAATTGGCCTTCGTCGGAGGCATAGATCGTGCCCATGGCATAGTCTTCGACCACGACGATATTGTCCTTATAAGAGTCTAATTTTTGGATATAGCTGACCTTTTCGCAGCCCATCAGGGCGAGCACGGCGGGGACGAGCAGAAGGAAGAGTTTTTTCATAAATAATTGGAAGAGATTACGTTACATTATATATCTGAGAGTTACGCCAAGATGGCGGGAGCGTCCGCGTTGAGTGAACTCATTGCCGACGGACTTGAAATAAAACGTATCGTAGCGCTGATTTAGTATGTTAGTGGCCCAGAAGTCGAGGCTCACGCATTGCATTTGCAGGGAGATGGAGGCGCCGGGCAGGGCGTAGAAGTCCTGGCGGCGGGTGTTGGCCTCGTTCCAGTAAATAGGTCCGGCGGCGCGGCAGTCGGCTTGGAAAGAGATGGCGTTGAACCACCACATGGGCAGCGGCTGGCGATATTCTACGGCTGCAAACACCGTGTGGCGCGGGGCGTAGGGGATGACTTTGTTGCGATAACTTACCTCCTGACCATCTTCAAAGTCGGTGTATTTCAGGAAGCGGGCGTCGGTGAATCCATAAGATGCGCGGAGATTCCAGCGCGAGGAGGGGCGCGCCAAGATGCTGATTTCGGCGCCGACGGAGCGGGTGCGGCCGGCGTTGGTGGTCATTCGGCCGGTGGTTTGGCCGTCGGGGAACACCGTCAGCTGCTGGTCGGTGCAGTCAATATAGAAGGCGCAGAGGTCGGTTTGGACGCGACCGCCGGCGCAGCTGAAATGGCCGCCGATTTCGTAGTTCCACGATTTTTCGGGCTTGTAGCTCGTGACGGTGTTGACGTCATAGTCGGGCTGTTGCTGCTGGCCACCGCCCATGTTTGGGATGAGCTTATTTTGGAGGATGTCGCTGAAAATCTGCGTGTTGTACCCGCCGGATTTGTAGCCTTTGGCAATGGAGACGTAGACGTTTGATTCCTCGGGCATCGGCAGGCGGTAAGTTGCCGTGACCTTGGGGAGGAGCTCAAGGAAATGCTGCTTGAGGTGGCCTTTCTCGTGGACCTCGAGGGGCATGTGGATGGGCCGGGGCACCTGGGGCATGTTGACGGTGACGCCGGTGGCGGCGTCGCTGGCATAAAACATTGCAGAGTGCTCATAATCAAGGCGTAAGGCGGCGGTGAGGGTCCAGCGGTTGAGCTTCACTTCGCTCTGATGATAGGCTGCGAGGCCCCACACGGGGAGCGTGAAATTCGAGTTGAGGTCAAACATGTCGCCGTCCCAAACCGGGGCGAGGAATGCGGGCATCTTGTTGATAATCAGGTTCTGAATGCCGTCATGAAGCATCGTGACGGGGGCGGCCATGCGAGTGTGGCGCAGGAAGCCGAAAATGCCGCCCATCCAGCTGTAACGGCCCTTGGAGCCGCGCGCGATAAAGTCCTGAGTGAAAGTCCATTCCTTCTGCTTTTGGGTGAGGGTGAAGTAGCTTTCGGGGGTGAAATCCTGGTCGAGGGTCATGACGTCGTCAAGATAACGCAGGCCGGTGATGGAGCTGAGGGTGAATCCCGGCACGCGCCACTGCACGGTGAGGCCTTCGCTCACCGAGGTGCGGTCGTAATGGCATGTGTCATTGTAATTTACGTGCTTTTCACCCACGCGGATGTAGGGGTAGCCGCCCTGGCGGTTATAGTTGAAGGTCACGACATTGTCGATCGACACATTTTCGCGCGGCAGGAAGGCCAATTTCAGTTTTCCGGCATACTGCTCGGCTTGGTCGGCCTTGTGTTTTTGCTGCGGGTAATTCTCTTTAGTCCAGAGATTTACCTGCTCGCCATAAGTGGCGGCGGCGTTGAGGTCGAGGCCGATGCCGAACTTGGGCGAAAACTTGTAGTAAAGACCCATGGCCGAGCGCCAGGAATTATGGCTGGCCCACTCTTCGAGCAATCTGAGGCCCTGATATTTAAGGGGCGAGAGGGTGTAGACGTTGATCATGCCGCCCATGGTGTTTCGGCCGTAGAGCACGCTTTGAGGGCCGCGAAGAATCTCAATGCGCTCAATATCAAAGAGATCGATGTCGTAATCGTTCTTGTTGAGCACCGGGACATTGTCGACGTTCAGGCCTACGGCGGGCTGGTCCATGCGGGCGCCGAGGCCGCGCACGTAGATGCTGGCCGTCATTCGCGAGCCATAGTCGGGCATGAAGAAGTTGGGCACTAATTCGGAGGCGTCTTTCATCGACGTGATGTTGTAGCGGTCGACGGTTTTTTCGCCGAGAGTAGTGGCCGCAACGGGCTGGAGGCTAAGGGTTTCGGCCTGTTTGATGGCCGTCACGGTGAGTTCGCGCAGCGTGTCGGCCCGCTCGGCGGCGGGGGCGGCATTGAGCGCGGAGAGGGCGCCGGCGGCGGCGATGAGGGTCAGGATTACTTGTTTTCGCATAATTCTTCGGCTTCTTTGAGCCAGAGGGCGGCGCTTGCGTCCGAGGGCATGCGCCAGTCGCCACGGGGGCTGATGCCGACGGTGCCCACCTTGGGTCCGTCGGGGAGGCAGGAGCGCTTAAATTGTTGAGTGAAAAAGCGGCGAATGAAGGTTTTGAGCCATTTGGCGATGACTTCGGGTTCATATTCGCCCTGAAAGGCTTTGCAAGCGAGGAGGAAAATCTTTTTTGGGCGCCGGCGGAAGCGGAGCAGATGATAGAGGAAGAAGTCGTGGAGCTCATAGGGCCCGACGAGGTCTTCGGTCACCTGGGCAATTTCGCCCTTTGAGTCGGCGGGGAGCAGCTCGGGCGACACGGGCGTGTCGATAATGTCGCGCAGGGTGGGGGCGAGCTCCGGGTCGAGCTCGGCAAAGCGGTTAACCACTTGGCGCACTGCGGTTTTGGGCACACCGGCGTTGATGCCATACATGCTCATGTGGTCGCCGTTGTAGGTGGCCCATCCGAGGGCTAATTCGGAGAGGTCGCCGGTGCCGAGGACCATTCCGCCCGTCTGGTTGGCGATGTCCATGAGGATGAGTGTGCGCATGCGTGCCTGAGCGTTTTCGTAGGTCACGTCGCGCTGCTCCGGGTCGTGGTCGATGTCTTTAAAGTGCTGATTGACAGCGGGTCCGATGGGGATTTCGCGGATGGTCACTCCGAGGTGGCGCATCAGGGCGTCGGCATTGTTTTTGGTGCGTCCGGAGGTGCCGAAGCCGGGCATGGTGACGGCGATGATCCCTTTGCGGTCCAGGCCGAGCATGTCGAAGGTCTTGACGGCCACGAGCAGAGCCAACGTGGAATCCAAGCCGCCGCTGATGCCGATGGTGAGCGAGCGGCAGCCCGTGGCTTGCAGTCGGCGCGCAAGTCCTAAGGCTTGGATTGAGGCTATTTCGTCGCAGTTTTCAGCAAGCGTTTTCGGGTCGGCGGGCACGAAGGGGCGCGAGTCCACGCGGCGGATGAAATCGTCTGACACCAAGGCCGGAGCCTTGGGCGTAACGTCTATGACAGTGAATGAGTTAGTGGAGTTTTCGCGCTGGGCGCAGTCGCAGAAAGTGCCGTTGGCGTTTCGCTCGGATTTGATGAGCTCGATGTCAATGTCGGCCATCTCGAAGAAGGGGTCGAGCTGCCAGCGCTGCGAGTCGGCCTGCAGGAAGCCGTTGTCGGCAATTATTGCTTTGCCGTCAAAGACGCAGTCGGTGGTCGATTCGCCGTAGCCCGACGAGCAGTAGACGTAGGCGCAATGCTGCGAGGCGGATTCGGCAACGATGAGTCGCGTCAGTGCTTTCCGCTTGGCCACCAGCGAGTTAGAGGCCGAAAGATTGACAATCACCTCGGCCCCGGCCAGCGACAGGTGGCGGCTCGGGGGAATCGGCGCCCAAAGGTCCTCGCAAATCTCCACGCCGAAGCGGAAGCCGTCGAGCTCAAAGAGCGTCGAATTGGGGTGGAGCAGGGCGTGAAACCAGCGTTTTTCGTAAAATTCGGCGTAGTTGGGCAGGTAAGTCTTGGTCACCAAGGCATGGATTTTGCCGCCGGAAATGACTGCTGCACAGTTACATAACACGCCCTCGACGCGCATGGGCACGCCGACCGCGGTCACCAAGGGCAACCGGGCGGTTTCCACGGCGATATGCTCCAAGGCTCGGCGCGCTCCGTCCAAGAGGGTGTCTTGCAGGAAGAGGTCGCCGCAGGTGTAGCCCGTGATGGCCATTTCGGGGAACGCCACAAGGCGCACGCCGCGGTCAGCGACTTCGCGGCAGAGCTCAATGATTGACGCGGCATTGGCGTCGCAGTCGGCCGGCACTACGCGCGGGACTGCGGCGCCAACGCGCACAAATCCTTCTTGATTCACTGTCAATGAGGGGTTTAGAACGGAAGATCGTC
>CAZLMV010000149.1:0-2839 GCA_964560625.1 uncultured Bacteroides sp.
CTCCGTCTACTGGTGTGCCTCCGAGCTCGAACTCTTCGGTTTCTAATCCATTAACCCCCTAATCTCCCCTCATTTAAGCAATGAATAAGAAACTCCATAAACTTCTTGCTCTCGCAGCCCTCAGCCTTGGCCTCATGGCCGGGCTGACGGCCTGCGAAAAGGAAGAGGAAGAACCCAACGGCGGAGGCAGCGCCTCCGTCGCCTTCTCCATTGATGACCAATACCTTAACCACACCATCAATAAGTCCAAAACCAAGATTGACGTCCCCGTCAACGTGCCGGCATCCGTCAGCAAATGGTTTGTGGTCACTGACTCCCCCTGGATCTTCGTGACCAAGGAAAATGCCATCAATGGCGTGGGCAAGGTGACCATCAACGTTGAGGAGAACAACACCGGCGCCACCCGCGACGGCGTCGTCACCGTCTCCACCACCACCAAGAACATCACCATCAACGTCAAGCAGTATGCCGAGAGCGGCCTCGTCGTGGCAGGCGACTTCCCCGTGAAGCCCACCTCCGCCTCCGCCTCCTCCCAGCAAAGCAACGGCCACATCAGCCTCAGCTATGACGACGATGTCTCCACCATCTATCATTCCTCTTGGACCTCCACCACCTTCCCCGTGGAACTCAAATATAACTTCCCCGGACGCGAAGAAATCAACTATGTTGAGTACATCCCGCGTCAGGGCGGCGGCAACGGCTGCTTCGGCGAATTTGAGGTCTACGTAAGCGAAGACGCCTCGAAGGCTAACTTCGAAAAGGTGGGCGACTTTGACTTCCATGGCTCCTCTCAGCCCGGCCGAGTAACCATCCCCGGCGGAAAGAAGCCCACTTGCGTCAAATTCGTTGTCAAAAGCGGCCTCGGCAACTTCGTTAGTTGCGCCGAAATGCGCTTCTTCCGTTATAACACGGAGTCGAGCCTTGACCGCGAGCTCCTTGAGGTGTTCACTGACCTGACCTGCTCCGAACTCAAATCCGGAGTCACCGCTGAGCAGATTCAGCAGCTCGATCCCGCCTTCCAGCTCATAGCCCAAGCCCTCCAAAACGGCACCTATGACCCCCTGGAAAAATCCTTCCGCATCCATGAATATGAAGCGTATTCTGACCCCGTGCAGTGGGCTGAGCCGCTCATGACCAAGATCTACTCTAACTGGGATAACCCCATGGGCATCGCCGTCAAAAAGGGCGAAAAAGTCCTCATCCTCGTCGGCGAAACCCACGGCAACTCCCTTTCAGTGCAGATCCTCGGTGAAGAAGGCTCCGGCTCCGAGCTCCGCCCCCAGAAGCAAGGTACTTTCCATAGCCTCCGCCCCGGCGTCAACCAAATCGAGGCCGACCAGGAAGGCCAGCTCTTCCTGATGTACACCGCCGTGCCTTCCGCTCCCACCTCCAAGCCCATCAAGGTCCATGTCCCCATCGGGCAAGGCTCCTTTGCCGGCTATTGGCGCCTGAGCGAGCACAAAACCGACGCCAAGTTCCAGGAGATCATTGGCCGCGCCACCCATAAGTATTTCTGCGCCGTCGGCGACCGCATGCTCCTCTATTTCGAGCGCAGCGCCTACCCCAAGAAGATCGTTGACCCCATCAATCAGTGGGACAACATCATCACCTGGCAGCAAAACTTCATGGGCATCGAAGACGTCCGCCCGGCCCTCTGGAATAACCACATCGCCGGCGTCTCCAGCACCAACTCCTCTGACTATATGTGGGCTTCGGACTATACCATGTGCTTCCATAAGTCAGCCATCGAGAAGATCATGGGCCTCGACCGCCTCAACGCCAATGCCGACAATGCCTGGGGTCCCGCCCACGAAATGGGCCACGTCAACCAAAAGGCCATCAACTGGGCGTCGACCACCGAGAGCTCCAATAACCTCTTCTCTAACTATGTGCTCTACCGCTTCGGCCGCTACAACAGCCGCGGCAAAGGCCTTTACTATCGCTTCGGAGCCGTCTATGAGAAGAACCAGTCATGGGCCTCGATGAACTATGAGGAAGGACCCGACGGGCCCTCAATCCCGGTCATCAACGGCGAGCCCTTCGGCGAAGAAACCGGCATCCACATGCGCCTCAACTGGCAGCTCTGGAACTATTACCACCGCGTGCGCAAAGACGAGCAATTCTTTGGCCGTGTCTTCAAAATCATGCGTAACCTCGGCATGACCGAGACCGAAAACTGCGGCAAAAAGCAGCTCGAATATGCCGTGGCCTGCTCCGAAGCCGCCGGCGAGGACCTCACCGACTTCTTCGAAGCATGGGGCTTCTTCAAGGCCCACAGCTCGGTCATCAGCCAGTATGGCACGTATGACTACAAAGTCACCCAGCCGATGATTGAAAACGCCAAAGCGCGCATGGCCAAGTTCCCCAAACCCAAGCATGCCTTAGAATACATTGAGGACCGCAACGTCAAGGCCGGCGCCAAGCCCGGCGACTATGCCTTCGACAAGGTTGGCGACCTCGGCTACTTCGAAACCTACGAAAAGGACCTCAAGGTGGCCGCCAACGCCTCCGCCACTGTCAGCGGTCGCTCCGTCACCACCGCCAACTGCGGCAACGCCGTGGCCATCGAGATCCGTCCCGTCATGGGCGAAAAGTATGGCGAAATCCGCTATGCTTCCAACTACGAATCCTTCACCATCCCGGCGAAGATCAACATCAGCGGTTGCGGCGCCTATGCCGTCCAAGCTGATGGAACTCGCATCCTGCTTGCGAGACTATAACTTTGGGAATCCTTAATTCAACCAACCCATAAGGAGGGGCGGGCCTTAGCTGACTGCGGTCACTAAGGCCCGCCTTTCGTAATCTCAAATTTTTTTCGTATCTTTGCCCCCATGAACAA
>CAZLMV010000149.1:2939-5388 GCA_964560625.1 uncultured Bacteroides sp.
GGCGCAGGAGGTGGATTTGGCGGCGCAGAGAGGGGAGAGTCAGGTTGTGGAGGCCGTGGGTGGCACGGTTAGGCGCGACGGCGGGGTGATTAATCCTACTCCGCAGCGGGTTGACACTTTGGCGGCCGGGCGTGTTGACGTTCGCCGCGGGTTTCGACTCGAGGACCCTCGCAAGGCCTTTGCTGCCGACGTTGATTTTCTGAATGTTACCCCTAAGGGCCTTCCCTTGACCGTCAATTTCATGCAAGGAGGCACGGCCGAAATCCCCGGGGCTTACACCTTGGAAATCACCCCCAAAGGCGTTGAAATCCAAGGATATGACGAGCAAGGCGCCTTCTATGGCCTCCAGACCTTGCGTCAGCTCTTGGCCGACGACTGCGAGTCGCTCCCACAAATCCGTATCAATGACTGGCCCGAGCTCAAGCGCCGCGGCGTCGTCGAGGGCTTTTACGGCACCCCGTGGAGCCACCTTGTGCGCCTCTCACTCATAGATTTTTACGGCAAAAACAAGCTCAACACATACATTTACGGCCCCAAAGACGACCCCTATCACAGCTCCCCCAACTGGCGCCAACCCTATCCGCCCGAGGAGGCTGCCAAAATCCGCGAGCTCGTTGAGGCCTGCCGCCGCGCGCGAGTCGACTTCGTCTGGGCCATTCACCCCGGCAAGGATATCCGCTGGAATCAGGAGGATTATGACGCTCTGCTCCGCAAGCTCGACGCCATGTATGACTTGGGAGTCAGGGATTTTGCCCTCTTTTTTGACGACATTGAAGGCATCGGCACTGACCCGCATCGCCAGGCCGAGTTGGTCAATAATCTGACGCGTGATTTCGTCAATAAGAAGGGCGACGTGGCCCCGCTGATGATTTGTCCGACTGACTATTCGCAGATGTGGGCCAACCCCGGAGAAAACGGCACTTTGGCCGTCTATGGCCGCGAGCTCGACCCCGCGGCTGAGGTGTTTTGGACCGGCGCCGTGGTCTGTTCCGACCTTACGCCGCAAACCCTCGAATTCATCAATTCGCGCACCAAAAGGCCTGCGCTTTATTGGTGGAACTTCCCCGTGACCGATTATTGCCGCAATTACATCCTCCAAGGCCCTGTCTACGGGCTTGATACGAGCCTCACACGCGCCGATCTCTCCGGCATTGTCAGCAACCCCATGGAGCATGGCGAGGCCTCGAAATTGGCCCTCTATGGCGTGGCTGACTATGCCTGGAACCCCGCCGCATATAATCCCTTAGACAATTGGAACCGCGGCCTCCATTACGTCCTCCCCGAGGCGGCCGACGCCTATCGCACGTTTGCCATCCATAATTGCGACACGGAGACCGGCTATCGGCGCAGCGAGTCGTGGGAAACCGAAACGTTCCCGTTTGATTCTTACACTCCTGAGCAATTTGAGGCCTTACGCGCTGAGTTTGAGCGAGTTGCGGCCGCTCCGGCTAAGATTCGCGCCGCCGGCGGCAATGACCTGCTCCTCCGGGAGCTCGACCCATGGCTTGTGGAGTTCGAGAAATTGGGCCAACGCGGATTGCGCACCCTTGACCTCATAAAAGTCTATGAACAAGGCGATTTCGCGCAATTCATGGTGGGTTATGTCCAAAATCAGATGTCGGCCGACGATCGCCGCGCCTACGAAGCCCACAAGGTCGGAACCATGAAGCTCCAGCCCTTCTACGAAAACACCATGGACGACCTACTCATGGCCGCCTGTGAGCGCCACACCGGCCAAAAACCGGCCATCTTCAAGGGCATCGGCTCCTATCCCTCGCTGGCCACGGCTCAGGTCAAGCGCATGACCGACTGGAACGACTCAACTTACTATCACTCAGGCACCGCCCAGCAGCCCGGCGACTGGATTGGTCTGGACCTGCGCGACGTGCGCAACGTCCTTGAAATCGAAATCCACCAGGGCCGCAACTCCGACGACGATGTGGACTACTTTGACCACTGCGTCCTCGAAATCTCCCTCGACGGCGAAACATGGACCCCGCTCGACGATCCCTATGAGGAGGAATACGAAATCAACTGGGAGGCCGACGACGAACCCGTACGCGCCCGCTACGTGCGCCTGCGCCGACTCGACTCCCCGCGAAAAAATTGGGTCGCCGTCCGCACTTTTTCCGTAATTATTTGTTAATATTGTGTAACCCCTTAATAACCAAAAACAAGCAAAGCTATGAACGTACAAGAAATCATCGGCCAACTCAAAGAGAAGTTTGGCGACTCTTTCGACATCTCTAAGGTCACCTCAGCCCTCCAGGGCCTCGACCTGAAAAACATCAACTTCCAGGAAATCGTCACCAAACTCCATGCCGACGGCCTCCTCAAAAACGTCAACCTCGACTCCGTCAAAGGCGGCATGATGGACGGCCTCAAAGAAAAAGCAGGCGACGTCCTCGGCAACCTCTTCCACAAGAAGTAACCCCTCCCTCGGCGACAT
>CAZLMV010000150.1:0-2795 GCA_964560625.1 uncultured Bacteroides sp.
ATAGCAATAGTCAGCGTCGAAGTTCGACGGATCGGCGCAACGGCCTTCATAGCCAAAGAAGTGATACTGAGTGGAGAACTTGCCGTTATACTTTCCTTCGGCCTTCATCTCCTTCAGGCGCTTAGCAACCATTTCGCCAAGCAGCTTCTCGGTCTCGATGAGCGAAACCTGTACGTTGCCGTGGGGGTCGCGGTCAAGGCTCAACTGGCGAGCAACGCCATGAGGCAGCGAAGCATAGAGTTCGGCATTGGCGGGGCTCAGATGGTCAATGATCCACTGACGCTGAGCGGCCTGACCCTCTACGGCGGCAAACTCATCGCCCTTATGAGCCAACAGATCATTCAGCTCGGCAATCAGCACCTTCATGGCCGGAATGAACTCGATCAAGCCCTCCGGAATCAGCACCGTGCCGAAATTGTTGCCCTCGGCAGCGCGAGCAGCCACGGCGTCGGCAATGCTGTTGACGATATCCTGAAGAGTCTGATTCTTAGCCTCAACCTCCTCAGAAACAATGCAGATGTTAGGCTGAACCTGCAGCGCGCACTCAAGCGCAATGTGGCTTGCCGAGCGGCCCATCAACTTGATGAAGTGCCAATACTTCTTAGCCGAATTGCAGTCGCGCTGAATGTTACCGATAACCTCGGAATAAACCTTCGTGGCAGTGTCAAAACCGAAAGAAGTCTCGATGAACTCGTTCTTCAAGTCGCCATCGATGGTCTTCGGGCAACCGATCACCTGCACTCCGGCGCCAATGGCCTTATAATACTCGCCAAGGATCGCAGCATTCGTGTTCGAATCATCGCCGCCAATGATTACCAAAGCGGTGATGCCCAACTCCTTAAGGATCTCCAGACCCTTGTCAAACTGCTCCTGAGTCTCAAGCTTCGTGCGGCCCGAGCCGATGATGTCAAAACCGCCCGTGTTGCGATACTCGTCGATGATATCGGCCGTCAGCTCCATATACTTATGGTCTACGAAACCGCCGGGGCCCATCAAGAAACCATAAAGACGGCTATCCTTATTGATGGCCTTCAAACCGTCAAAGAGGCCGCAGATCACGTTATGTCCGCCCGGAGCCTGACCTCCCGAAAGAATCACGCCCACGTTGATTGCCTTACCCTCCGTGGCCTCAGCCTCGACGAAGGTCAACTCCGGCAGTCCGTAAGTGTTAGGAAACAAAGCCTTGATTTCTTCCTGATTAGCAACTGAATTAGTCGGCGCACCAAACTGAGCCTTAACTGCCCCCTTCAGGGCCTTAGGCAATTTGGGCTGATAAGTGGCGCGAGCCTGCTGCAAAGCACTCTTTTTCATCTCTTATATTTAAATATGCGTATTAAAAAATAATTTTCTTGAATTATGCCGCAAATTTACGCAAAAATTTCCAAAAAACGAAATTTAACCCCTATAATCTTAGATTTATAAAATTATGGCCTTGTTCCGCCGGAGGTGAACTATTTGGGGGGGTGGGGTGTTTTATGGGTAAATATCTGAAAAAACTGTTTCAACTATGAAAGATTACAAATTTTGGACTCCTGTTATGATTGCGCTCGGAGCTGTGGTGCTTCCGGGCCTGAACTCGTGTGGTTTGAAGAAAGAGAAAATCACGGCTGCTCCGCCTGTGAAGGTGGAGGTGATGGCCGTGAGCACAAGTGATGTGGCCGATGCGCGTACTTATTCGGGTACGGTGGAGTGCGGCGATGGCTCCGAGGTGAGCTTCTCCGTTCCGGGCACCATCAAGAATATCTACGTGACTCCCGGCCAGAAAGTCTCTAAGGGTCAGCTGCTTGCCGACCTTGAAGATGGCTCGCTGGTTAATTCGGCAAATATTGCCGAGGCTACGTTGGCCGAGGCTAAGGATGCTTATGCACGCTTGAAGAAGCTGCATGACGCCAACGCGCTGCCTGACATCAAGTGGACGGAAATGCAGTCAAAGTTGACCCAGGCCGAGAATGCCGCCGCCATGGCTCGCCGGGCCGTGAAGGATGCGCGGATTTATGCTCCGGTGAGCGGCATTATCGCCGAGAAGACGGCCGATGTGGGCCAGACGGTGGTGCCCGCCGTGCCGGTGATGAAAATCGTGGCCTTGGGCGACGTAAAGGTTTCAATTTCAGTGCCTGAGAATGAAATTGCAGCAATGAAGCCGGGCCGCGAGGCCACGGTGGCCATTGATGCCCTTGACGGCGAAACGCGTCAGGCCGTGCTGACGGAGCAGGGCGTCGTTGCCAATCCGCTTTCGCGCGCCTACGACGTGAAATTCCGCATCAGCAATGCCGACGGCAAGCTCCTGCCCGGAATGCTTTGCTCGGTGAAATTGGCCCCGCAGGCCGACGTTGAGGAGCAAACCTCTATCGTCTTGCCCCCGCAGGCCGTGCTTTTGAGCGCCGACAATCGCAACTTCGTATGGCTGGCCAACGGCGGCAAGGCTCAGATGAGATATATCGAGCAGGGCGGCATCACGGCCGACGGCATCATCGTGAGCTCTGGCGTCAACCCCGGCGACAGCGTCATCACGGCCGGCATGCAGAAGATTAGTAACGGAACGAGCATTATTACGGACTAAAGTCCGTGTTTAAGGTTTAAGGTTTAAAGTTTAAGGTTTAAGGTTTAAGGTTTAAAGTTTAAGGTTTAAGTAAATCTTATAAATCTTATAGGTCTTATAAATCTTATAAAATTTATAAATCATCAGATTATGGCAAATCAAGATACAAATTCTCAGGCACCGAAGCCGTTGCAGAAACCCGCCGGCATCGTCGTGGCCGGTCTGAAATATCGCCGCATAGTTATTCTGCTTTCCG
>CAZLMV010000150.1:2895-5371 GCA_964560625.1 uncultured Bacteroides sp.
GCCGGCATCGTCGTGGCCGGTCTGAAATATCGCCGCATAGTTATTCTGCTTTCCGCAGTGCTGATCGCTTTCGGCATCTATGCGCTCATCAAAATGGACAAAAACGAGTTTCCCTCCTTCACCATTCGCGAGGGCGTAGTGGCCGCGGTCTATCCCGGTGCCACCCCCGAACAGATGGAGCAGGAAGTGCTCAAACCCCTTGAGGACTATGTGTTTTCCTATAAGGAAGTGAACAAGAAGACCACCTATAGCCAGTGTACCGACGGCATGGTGATGATCTTCGTGGAGCTCGACGACAACGTTTCAGACACCACCCCCTTCTGGAATGAATTCAAATTAGGCATGGACGCCGTGAAGCTCAAACTCCCCTCCGGAGTCTTGGCCGTGGAGACCATCAGCAACTTTGGCGACACGTCGTCGCTGCTGATAACCATGTCGAGCGACCAAAAGACCTATCGCGAGCTCGGCACTTACATGGACGACCTGCGCGACCGCCTCCGCACCATTGAAAGCGTCGGCACCATGGACGTCTATGGCACTCAAAACGAGCAGATTGCCGTGACTCTCGACCCCGAAAAGCTCACCCACTATGCCCTGAATGAAAAGACCCTCGGCGCCCTGCTCCTGAGCAAGGGCTTCCAGACCACCGGCGGCTCCCTGCGCAGCGATACTTACACCCAGCCCATCCACGTGGAGCGCTCGATCAACTCCGTCTATGACCTGGAGCAGATGATCATTATGTCGCTCCCCGACGGCTCCGTGGTGCGCCTTGGCGACGTAGCCACCATTGAGAAAGAATATGCCGATCCGACCTCATATATCACCAATAACGGCACGAAATGTATCCTCCTCTCCGTGCAGATGAAGGAGGGCTACAATATCGTCGAAATGGGCCGCGAGGTCAATCAGCAGCTCACGGCCTTTGAGTCCGAACTGCCCTCCGACGTGACCCTCTTCAAGATTACTGACCAGCCTAACGTGGTCAATTCGTCGGTCAATGACTTCCTGCGCGAATTGGTTATCGCCATTGTGGCCGTGGTCATAGTCATCATGCTCCTGCTGCCGCTCAAGGTGGCTCTGATTGCCGCCAGCACCATCCCTATTGCCATCTTCATCTCCCTTGGCCTATTCTATATGTTCGGCATCGAGCTGAACACCGTGACCTTGGCCTGCTTGATCCTATCCTTGGGCATGATCGTGGATAACTCCGTGGTGATTATCGACGACTATGTGGAACTCATCTCCGAAGGCATGGACCACAAGAGCGCCACTCTCCGCTCCGGCACTGAATTCCTCAAAGCCATCTTCTCGGCCACCTTGGCCATCTCCATTACCTTCTTCCCCTTTCTGCTGACCATGACGGGCATGTTCCGCGACTTCTTGACGGACTTCCCCTGGGCCCTGAGCATAATCCTGATGGTTTCGCTCATCGTGGCCGAGCTCTTGGTGCCCTTCCTTCAGTATAAGCTCATCAAGGAGCCCATCTATAAGCAGGAGCAGGAAGCCATCACCTCCGGCAAAAAGAAATTCTCATTCTTCGTCTCCCTCCAAAAGGTTTACAACAAGCTGATTACGGTCTGCTTCAACTATCCGAAAACAACCATCGTGGTCTCCATCGTGGTGACCTTGGCCGGCACGCTGCTCTTCGTGACCCGTCCGTTCAAGTTGATGCCTATTGCCGAACGCAACCAGTTTGCCGTAGAAATCTTCCTCCCCACGGGCACCTCCGTCAAGCGCACCTCTGAGGTGGCAGACTCCTTGGAAGCGATCCTTGCCAAAGATGACCGCGTGGTCTCCATCGCCTCCTTCCATGGCTGCTCCTCGCCCCGCTTCCAGGCCACTTACGCCCCCCAGGTGGGCGGCCCGAACTTCGCTCAGTTCATTGTCAACACCAAGAGCGACGAAGCCACCATCGATGTGCTCAACGAGTACACCGACGCCTACGAAACCTACTTCCCTGACGCCATTGTCCGCTTCAAGCAGCTCAGCTATTCTAATGCGGCCTATCCGATTGAAATTCGCGTCAGCGGCCGCGACTTCGCTCAGATTCAGCAGGTTAGCGACTCAATCATGGCCAAGATGCGCCAAGTGGACGGCCTGCGCTGCGTGCGCTCGTCGCTCGACAATCCCCTCGTTGCCGCTGAGGTAATTCCTAACACGGTCCAGGCCTCGCGCCTCGGCCAGACCAACCTCGGCGTGGAAGCCACCTTGGCAATGCGTTATAGCTCCGGAGTGCCCGTAGCCACCGTCTGGGAAGGCGATTACGGCATCCCCGTGGTGCTCAAAACTCCCACCTCTGATGAATCCACGGCCGACGATCTCCTTGACGAGCCGATGCCCGTGGCTCTCGGCGCCAGCTCCGCCCCCCTGCGCCAGTTTGCCGACGTAGAACCCCAGTGGAACCACGGCCAGCTCTCGCACCGCAACGGCATCCCCGAAATCTCAATCATGGCCGAAGTGCAGCGTAACGTCAACG
>CAZLMV010000151.1:0-5365 GCA_964560625.1 uncultured Bacteroides sp.
CCCAGGTGCCGGCTACGACGTTGGTTGAGTGATACTTGAAGCCGAACTGGATCTTTTTGCCGCAGTAGGCGCTGAGGTCAACGGGGTCGTTGGCGTAGAAGTTCCAGGAGAAGGCTTCGGGGGCGGTGGGTTCGGCAATGAGGGTCCATTCGGTAGCGCCTTCTTCGCGGACTACGATCTGGGTGTAGTCAACGATGGCGTCAACGTCGATGAGGTCAGCGCCGTTTTTGAACTGGTTCATGGCCTGGGAGAAGGTGAGAGTGGCCTTGGTGCAACCGGCGAGGTCGATGGCCTGAGTGGTGTAGGCCACGGCGTCGGCGGCGTGAGAGGCGTTGTCAAAGTAGGCAGAAGCCTTGAGGCCATACTTGGAGTCGAGCTTCCAGACTTCCATGTCGGCGGGGTTTTCGAAGCTGAATCCTTCGCCCATTTCGGAGGAGAAGAGAGCGCCTTCAACCTTGGCGGGCTTGACGGTGAGGAGATAAGAGGCGGAGCCTGCGCGGAAGTCGTCGTTGGCTTCAGCCTTGGCGGTGATGCGGGCGGTGCCTTCGCCGACGAGGGTGATGGCGCCGGTCTGGGCGTCAACGGTGGCTACGGTTTCTTTGTCGGATGAGTAGGTCACGACGGCGGTGGTAGCCTTGGTGAGGGTGGGCGCGGTGAAGGGTTCGCCGAGGTAGGCAATGGCGGTTTCTTCGGAGAATGCGAGGCCGGCGTTTTCGCGTTCGTCGGCGACGCCGCCTTCGTAGGTGATGGTCATGGTTTTGATTTGGACGGTGCCGGTTTTGCCGTCGCGGCCTTTGTTGACGAGGGCGATGCTTTCGGCGGAGCCGGTGAAGGTGCCGTCGTCATAGCCTTCGCCCTGGAGGTAGCCGTAGTTGGTACCGGTGAACTTCATGGAGGTGATTACGCCGCCATTGCAGGAGATGGTGATGCCGCTTTTGTTGTTGACGCGGAAGGTTTGAGCGCCGGCGTCGGTGGCCCAGAAGCGCACGCCGGAGCCGTCGAGCTTGTTGGCGGTGATGGTGATGGCGCCATCGGTGAATGAGGCACCGTCTTCCATGTAGTATTTGTCGTTGTCGGAGCCGGCTACGGTCTGGCCGTAGGCATTAACGGTGAAATCGAGGACGATTTCGTCGGCGGAAGCGGCGACGACGCAAGCGAGGGCCGCAAAGGCAGAAAGTAAAAGTTTTTTCATAAAAAGATGATGAGTTGGTTAGTTTAATATGCGCAAAGTTACGCAAAAATCCGCAATAATGCAAGAGGGGGGGGAAGCGAGGGGTTAGGGGTTAGGGATTAGGGATTAGGGATTAGTGATTAGTGATTAGGGATTAGTGATTAGTGATTAGTGATTAGTGATTAGGGATTAGTGATTAGTGATTAGTGGTTTGGCCCGCGCTGGGGAGCCGGGGGCGGGTGGCCTTCCCGGTTATGCTTCGGAGGGGCGGGTAAATGGGCGCGCGTGGTAACTGGGGACGACACCCGCCTCGGGTGTCGAGACGCGTTAGCGGCTTCTTTGGCGGCGCTGGGCACCCGGGGGCGGGTGGCCTTCCCGGTTATGTCTGCGCGGGGGGCTCATTTCATTCGCCCACAATCAAGGCTGAGGGGGGGTGAAAAAAGCGCCCTCCGGGGTGGGGGGCGCTTTTTTGGGGATGGGTGTGGGGGTTATTTTACGAGGGTTTTTTGGCCGTTGATGATGTTGATGCCGCGGGTGGGGGCGGCGAGTTTGCGGCCTTGGAGGTCGTAAACCTTGACGGCAGAGCCTTCGGTGATGATGGCGTCGAGGCCGGTGGTGTCAACGGTGGCGGTGCGAACGGCGCCTTTCAGGTTGGTGTCAGCATGGTATGCGTAGTATTCAACGTCGCCGTCGACGACTTCCATGGTGTGGACGTTGCCTTGCTGCTTGGCTACAACGTAACCGGAGTGGTCAACGGGAGAGTTGGCACGGAGCATGGGAGCGGAAGCCTTGGTTGAAACCTGCTTATAGTAGACCTGATAGGTATCGTCGGGGGTCTCAACGGTGAGGTAGATCTTGCCGGGATTTTCTTCGTCGAGGGTTACCTTGTAGCCGTTGTCGGTGTCGTCGGGGAGGGTCACCATGGTGTTGGGGTTGATGGTGTAGATGGGATAGAAGGTGTCTTCTTCGTTGTGGTCCATGGTGAGGTGGGCCTTGAAGCCGGGGATGAAGGTGTAACCATCGGTCATGTATTCGCCATATTCGCGGAAGTTGTTGTTGTGAGAGGCGTGAAGGGTGAAGAAGTCCTTACCTTCAGCATTGGGAGTAGCGAAGATGGAGCCGTTGAGGTTGCCCTTGACTTCGGCGGTAGATTCGTAATCGTAGAGCAGGGGGAGGTTGACGTAGGTGATTTCGCTGCGAGAGGGCATGAGCGATTCGCTTACGTTGGGGTTTTCAGCGCCGGTTTCTTCACCGTCGTAGAAGAGGAGGGCGGGCTGATTAGCGGGGATGATCACCTTGCCATCGACGGGTTCAATCTTGGTGGCGTGCACGTGGTTGATGTCGGGCTTGCCGGTGTAGTCGGTGTCGTCGAATACGCCGGTGTAGGCAGTGGTGTGAGTGTATTCAGCGGGGAGTTCGAGGGCGACGGGAGAGTAGATAGATGCCCAGCCATCGTCGTCGTAGCCATCCTGACCCATAACGTTATAGAAGGTAATGGGGAGTTCGGTAACGCGTTCGATGTACCAGCGGTAGCCATCGTCGGTAGCGCCACCGGCATTAGCGATTTCGCTGCCGGCATTGCCGCCGTGGAGGTGACGGTGGCTATCGCCGTCGAAGCGCACGTGGATAACGAAGCAGTTGTCGTCTTGCATATTGAAGTTGACATTCTCAGATGCACCTGCGGTGCCGTTGAGGGCGGGGAGCCAGCTGTCGCCAACAAGGCCGGGGAGGACGAGGCCGTTTTCATAGCAGACAACGTTGTAGTTAATCAGGGCGGGGTCTTCGTTGGTGTCGAGGGCTTCAACGTAGAAGACGGTGTTAGAGCGAGTGTTATCCTCGGTCATGGCCATAGCGGGTTTTTGCTTGCCGCCGGCAGTTACGGTACCGCCGGAGAGGGCAGAAAGATAACGCTTATTGTTAACCTTGTTGCGGAAGCGATAGAATCCGTTGGCCATCTGATTGAGTGAGAGCTGAGCAGCGGTGGTGCCTTCAATCATGCCGTTAACGGCAGCAATGGCGGCTTCGATTTCTTCAATGGTAGCATCGGGGTTCTGAGACACGGCGCGGAGGGTTTCAACGGCAGCGGCGAATTCATTGTCCTTATCGCTATACTGACCGGGGTTAGTACCGATAACGCCGGAATTGAAGATGTAAGAGACGCGCTTGAGGGCAGCTTCAATATTGTCGGCATCGTAAGCGTCGATGAGGGGCTTAACGTTGTCAACGGTGGGAGCGGCCTTAGCAGCGGCGATTTCTTCTGCGGTGCCGAAATCAGCAAGGATAGCAAAATCATCTTCAGTCAAGGGATAGACGCGCATGATGCTACCCGGTTTTTCAGGGGTAGAGCTGCTTTCATCCCAAACAGACAGTAAGCCTAAATCGCCAAAGTCGTTGATATATGCATTAGTGGTTCCTGCAATCTTCAGGTTGAAGTCGCCGTCAGCATGAGGATTGATTACCATAGGAGTGCCTTCTTCAGCGAGGCTTGCAGTGGCGTGATTCCAGGTGGCAGCAGTTTTTTCGAAATGCAGGGCTTTGGAGGTGTCATAAAGGGTATGAACCTTGTAGGTTTTGGAGTCACCTTCGCCTTCAACGGTGAAGTACCAAAGGCGTTCGGGCACGAGGCGGTCAAGGGTCTGCTTGTTTTCGCGTTGAGTTTCAATCTCACCGGTGGAGATCATATAGCGGAGAGCGCCGTGGCTGTCGCTGGCGGGTCGATTGCGCAGACGGTAAACGTGTCCGGGAATGATTTCGCGTTCCCACTGGCCTTCAAGGGTGAGCACCTGGTCAGCGGTGGTGATTACGGTAGAGCCGGTGCTGCTGGTGATGTTGGTGATGGTGAAGCCACCCATGTTCAGGGTGGGAATATAATCAGTAAGAGTTTCAGTGGGTTCCTTGCCTAAGGGCAGGTTGATCACTTGATCAGCTACGGCGAGGCCATTGATTGCGGGGAATTTGACGGTCACAGGGACAGTAGTAGAAGCATCAGCCTTCACGAGATCAAACTGTACGGCAGTACCGGTCAAATCATACAATCTCCAATATGAAAGGTGTGCGGGATTATCCGTGTTATAGTGTATAAAAGGATAACCAATTTTGTCAGCTCCATTATAGAACTTGGCATTAGTGAGCTGGAAAAAGAAGCGTTTGCAGTCGGTATAAGATCCATAATATTCCGGATGGTTATCCGGCATTTGGAAGTCTACTAACTGAAACTTACCGGCTTTAGTTTCGTCATCGGTACGCCAAATAGGATTCTTTGCGGGGTATTCATCGTTACCATCACGACCTTGAATAGAGAGATACTGTCCGGTGGCAACATTTTGGATAGTAAATACCTTGCCGGAGAAAGTGACTCCGTCGCCATAGGGGACCCAGTCTTCAGGGGCTTGAGCATCAGACACAACAATGCGCCACAGCAAGTTGGTGTTTGAAGTGGCAGACGTGCCTAAATCGTAAGTGGTAGACATACGTCCGCCAAAAGAACCACCTTTCGTGTCACTATCGGTATTGGCCATCATCAACATAAATTCGCCACGATCTTTCTCAGATTCCGAATTATGGTTGTGGGCGCGGATAAAATAGGTACCGGTTTCAAGGTCGGCAATCGAAGTTACCTTGTCACCTTGAAAGTACACCACAGGGGTGTCGTCTTGGGCATACGCTGCCGAGAAGCCCGTCAGGGCGGCGCATGCCACGGTGAGTAAGAGTTTTTTCATTGTGTGATTGTTTTTTGAGTGTTTTTTATTGTTTTGATATTTGATTTTTTGATGGGGTGCAAGTTGCGGGGGCAAAGATAGTGAAATTTTTTGAGGTTTGCAAGTTTTTTTGCGGAATTTTTGGGAGGGGGATTATAAATTAGGAATTAGGAATTAGAGATTAGGGATTCTTTGCCAGGTTTTTTGTCGCGCGCTGGGCACCCGGGGGCGGGTGCCCGTCCCAGTTATGCTTCGGCAGGAATTCTTATAAGACTTATAAGTTTTATAAGAGTTATGTTTTCGAGTTTGGCGCGCGCTGGGCACCCGGGGGTGGGTGCCCGTCCCAGTTATGCCTCCCGGTTATGCTTGCGCGGGTTAGTTTTTCAATTTATTTAGGATGCGGGTGGCGGCGGTGGTGGCGGCGGGGGAGGTGCCGAGGCGTTGGCGGATGAGGGAGTAGCCGTCGAGTTGGGCTTGGCGGGCGGGATGGACGGGG